>NZ_JBFAMM010000013.1:0-184676 GCF_040656535.1 Streptomyces sp. NPDC049887
TGAGATACGGGTTGCCGGGGCGGACCTTGGTGTTCTTGGTGCGGCCGGCGGACTCGTGGTGGCCGGGGCAGACCCCGGCCCAGGAGGCGAGGTGTTTGGCGGAGGGGAAGCGGTCATGTCGCCGCCGGTCTCCGCGATGATCACTCCGGCGACGGCCTGGTTGATGCCGGGGATGGTGTCGAGCAGGTCGAGGGCGCTTCGAAAGGGGGCCATCGCCTCCTCGATCCGCTCATCGAGCTGTCCGATGGCATCGGTGAGTCGGTCGTAGTGGTCCAGGTGCAGCCGGACCAGGAAGGCGTGGTGGGCGCGGAAGCGTCCGGTCAGGGCCTCGGTGAGTTCGGGGATCTTGTTGCGGAGCTTGCGTTTGGCCAGCTCCGCGAGGGTCTGTGGTTCGCGTTCGCCCGAGACGAGAGCCTCCAGCATGGCCCGGCCGGAGACGCCCATGATGTCGGAGGCGACCGCGGCGAGTTTGATGCCGGTGTCCTCCAGCAGCTTCTCCAGGCGCTGGACGATCTGCCCGCGTTCGCGGGTCATCTGGGTGCGGGCCCGAGTCAGGTCCTGCAGTTCGCGCACCGGCTGCGGTGGCACGAACGAGGGACGGACCAGGCCGTGCGCGCCGAGCTGGGCCGGCCAGGCGGCGTCGGAGACGTCCGTCTTGCGGCCGGGCAGGTTCTTGACCTGCCGGGCGTTGACCAGGATCACGTTCAGGTCCTCGGCCGGCAGGTAGTAGAACGGCTTCCAGTAGTCCGAGGTCGCTTCGATCACGACGAGGGTGGCCCCGGCAGCGACCAGATGATCCCGCAGGGCGAGCACGGCGTTCGTGGTCGAACCCCAGGTCGTGGTCTGGGTGGTGAATGTTCCCCGCCGTTTCGTGCTCGGGGCGCGGACGCACGCTTTGGCGTCCTTCTTGCTGATGTCCAGGCCGGCGCAGCGTTCGTGCAGCACGTCCACGGCCCTGCTCCCTCCCTCAACGGCCGAGCGGTACGCCGTTCCGGGAGGGCCAGGGTGGAACAGGAATTCTGACGCGCGTGCTCACAGCAACACTCCACGGTTCCCGTGGACGGCCCTCGCACCATGCTGACCTGCGAGCTCACCGGCATCACAGAAGCCTCGGTTTCGGCCGGAACGAACACCTTCAGCTTCCCGGACCGGCCGCAGCCCACATCAGGGCAGACAGAAGCACCCCCGGCGCACGCCACGGCATTTACCACGCCCCCGGCGCGCACCGAAGGTGCGCTGAGTCGCTGACCTGCAAGAACGCCCAAATGCTAGATCTTGGAATTGAACATGGTTCGCATCACGGAGAACTCCTGGAGGACGGCTCCCTGCCTGCTTTGTGCAGGTCAAGGGCGTTGCTCACCGTACACCGGCGCACGTCGGCGTCGACGACTGTGAGGAACATCGCTACTCATTGAAGGTAGGGCTCTCCCCTCGCCTGTTGTCGATATGCCGCACCGATAGGCCCCGGTGGGCTGGTTCGAGCCCGAGGGTCAGACCGGTCGGCCCGACTTCGCCGATGAGCACGCTGACGCTACACCCCGTCACTTTGTGGACAGCGCGCCGCGCGGACCGCACCCTGATGGCAACTGATGCCAAGGAAGGTGTCCACGGCGGGCCTTGGGTCCCGAAGCGAACCCCTCGCCCCAAGTGACCGCGCTCATGAATGCCGGTCCGGCCGGCCCGAGTGCGACCGGATACAGTGCGCGAGTCAGCAGCCTGGCCAGGGAGGGGAAGCGTGACCGCCACCAGCGACACCCGGCCCGACGAGGGTGGAGCACGAGCGCCGCGGCAGAGCAGGCTGCACCGCCTGATGCGCTACGTCCCCCTGATCGCCCCCGTTCTGCTGTGGACCGTGCCCTGCTGGGTGCTCCTGCACAGCGGCCAGCACTGGCCGCTGCCCGTCACGCTGGTCGGCACCGCCCTGTTCGCGCTCGGCCTCGTCGGAATGCCGCTCGCGATGGTGCGCGGCCACGGCCGGCGCCAGCGGGACCGGGCGGCGATCGTCGGTGACATCCTGCTGGGCACCAGTTGGGTTCTGTTCACCTGGTCCGTTCTGCTCGGCGTCCTTCTGCGGCTCGTCCTGACCGTGGCCGGCGTCGGCGAGAGTCAGGACCGGGCCCGAATCGTCACGTGGGCCGTCCTCGGCACGACCGCCGTACTGCTCGCCTGGGGGTACGCCGAGGCCCGCCGCGTGCCGCGCGTACGCCGCCTCGACGTGCGACTCCCACGGCTGGGTGCCGGGCTGGACGGCCTCCGCGTCGTGCTCGTCACCGACACCCACTACGGTCCGCTCGATCGCGCCCGCTGGTCGGCACGGGTGTGCGAGAAGGTGAACGCCCTGGAAGCGGACCTGGTCTGCCACACCGGCGACATCGCGGACGGCACGGCCGAGCGCCGCCGCGCCCAGGCCGCCCCACTCGGTACCGTGCGGGCCACCCGGGCGCGTGTGTACGTCACCGGCAACCACGAGTACTACAGCGAGGCCCAGGGCTGGGTCGATCTGATGGACGAGCTGGGCTGGGTGCCGCTGCGCAACCGCCATCTGCTGCTCGAACGCGGAGGCGACACCCTCGTGGTCGCCGGGGTGGATGACGTGACCGCCGAGTCCTCCGGCCTGGCGGGCCACGGCGCCCACCTCGCCGGTGCTTTGGACGGCGCCGACCCCGACCTGCCCGTCCTGCTCCTGGCACACCAGCCCAAGTTCGTCGGGCGTGCGGCAGCCGCCGGCATCGACCTCCAACTCTCCGGCCACACCCACGGCGGCCAGATCTGGCCCTTCCACCACCTCGTCCGCATCGACCAGCCCGCCCTCGCCGGCCTCAGCCACCACGGCCCCCGCACCCTCCTCTACACCAGCCGCGGCACCGGCTTCTGGGGCCCGCCGTTCCGCGTCTTCGCCCCCAGCGAGATCACCCTGCTCGTGCTCCGCAGCCCGCACATGCCCACCGCGCCGTAGCAGTGGACGGGCCAACACATGTGCTTGCAGGCGTCCTTGAGCGCCCGCGCGGCGCGCACCACGAGCGCGGTCTCGTGCACCCGCCGCTGCTCACCGCCCCGGCTCCGCTCGCTGTTCCTCCACCAGACGGCGGCGCACCTTGACGAAGCCGGCCAGCGCATACGCCTGCCGGTTGGCGGCATAGAGGGCGCGCATCAACAGGGCGGCCACAGACTCGTTGTGGGGGTGCGTCGCGGAGAGAGCGAGCTCCGCGACGACCTCGGCGTGCCGGCCCAGCCGCAGCTGGCGCCCCACCTTGTCCCGCACCACCACGTGCCTGTACTCCGACAGCCGTAGACGCTCCGCCTCGGCGAAACGGTCCGGGATCGCCGACAGGGGTTCACCGTGGAACAGATTCAAAGCGGCGGACCACGCGCCCACCGCGGCGGCCAGATCACCGGAATCCCGCGCGCCGCGGGCCTCCTCGACAGTTCCCTCAGTCGGGCCACGTCCGTCCGGACGCTTCGCGCATCCAAGCGGTAGCCACCCCGCTCGGTCACGATCACGGACCCGGAGGTACACCGTGCTTCCGGGGGCCGGACGCCGGCGCAACTGGTGCAGATGGACCGGGATGACCTTGGCACCGGCGCCCGGCGGCTCCGGGCCCCGCAGTAGGCCGACTGCCCCGACGCAGATCGGCAAGCCGGACACCGTCCGGCTGCCGAGAAGTGCGATCCGGGTGTGGGTGGAGTTCTCGATCCCGCCGATGCTCAGCTCGGTTGCCGCTGTGCCGGAAGGAGCGGCAGGTCGGCTGCGCGCCCTGCGGCAGACGGTGCGGACGCGGGGAGCGGCCCCTCGCGTTCCGGCAGGACGGGCGGACCGCTCCCCTGCGCCGAGTGCACCACGGGCAGTACAGGCCGCCCGCCGTGCACTGGACGACCTGGACAGACATGACGCACTCCGTGGCCTCGTTGACCCGCTGCCAGGGGTGGCGGCGCCGGGGGCACTGATCGCGGCCCGTCCAGAACCCGTCATCAATAAGGCAACCCGGCCAATCTATTAACTCGGTTCAGTATGCTGTCGGCCGGAATCCGTCGCGCACCCCAGCCGGCCGGCGCGCAGGCCATCACTTCGGAAAGGTCGATCGATGACGTCACACGTCCAGGACACGTACGGCACCCCGGAGGCCGGCGGACTCGACGACGAGCTGGCCCTGGAGCAGGCGTATGTCGCGGTGTGCCGCGAGGCGATGACCCGCCAGGTGGACGATGCCCAGTACCAGGTCGTCGCGGGCGAGGACGTGTCGGGCGACGGCGCGAGCGCCGAGGCGCTCGGACGCTATCTGCGCACCCGCGCACGGCAGATGGCGGAGGAGCCCGACAGCCCGCTGTTCTTCGGCCGCCTCGACTTCGAGGACTCCGAGGAGGCGGGGGACCACCGGCGGCAGCGCTACTACATCGGCCGCAGGCGGGTCTCGGAGCACCCTGCAGCACCGCCCTTGGTGATCGACTGGCGCGCGCCGGTCTCCCGCACCTACTACCAGGCCGGCGCCCTGGACCCGCGCGGCGTCGCGGTGCGGCGGCGCTTCGGCTGGGCACCGTGGAGCCAGGGCGCCCCCGAGGACCTCACCGGGCTCGAGGACGAGCACCTGGACCACGCCCTGGGCGAACATGACGGCGACGCGGCGAGCGCGATCGTCGCCGCCGAGATCGAGCGGCCCCGGCTCGGCCCGATGCGCGACATCGTCGCCACCATCCAGCCGGAACAGGACGACCTGGTCCGCAGCGAACTGAACGAGTCGGTCTGTGTCCAGGGCGCGCCGGGCAGCGGCAAGACCGCCGTGGGCCTGCACCGCGCCGCGTATCTCCTCTACACGTTCCCCGAGCGGCTGCAGCGCAGCGGTCTGCTGATCATCGGCCCGAACCGCACCTTCCTGCGCTACATCTCGGAGGTGCTGCCCTCGCTCGGCGAGATCGACATCGCCCAACTGACGGTGGAGGACGTCGTCGCCCGGCACCCGGTCCGGCGGGTGGACTCCGAGGATGCCGTCGTCCTGAAGCACAGCGACCGCATGGCCACCGTGCTCGAGCGTGCGCTGTACGCCCGGGTGAGGCATCCGGAGGAGTCCATCGCGGTCACCGACGGCTCGTACCGCTGGCGGCTGGACTCGTACGACCTGGCCCGGGTCGTCGACGAGGTGCGGGACATGGGCGTGCCGTACGCGATCGGCCGCGAGCATGTGCGCTCGCGGGTGGTGACGCTGATCCAGCAGCAGGCCGAGCGCAGGGCCGGACCGAAGAGCGTCACGTGGGCGCGGAAGACCGGCCGTTCGAAGCCGGTCGCCGCGCTGCTGAAGACGGCTTGGCCGGTGGCACGGCCGGAGGAGGTCGTGGCCACGCTGCTGAGCGATCCGGCGGTAATGGAGGCCGCCGCGGACGGGGTGTTCGACGCCGCCGAGCGGCGGGCCCTGCTGTGGGCCAAGCCGCCGAGCTCGGAGAAGAGCGCCACCTGGTCGATCGAGGACATGCTGCTGCTCGACGAGGTCGCGGGGCTCATCGAACGCCCCGAGGGCTACGGCCATGTGGTCGTGGACGAGGCCCAGGACCTGTCGCCGATGCAGTGCCGGGCGATCGCCCGGCGCAGCGCGTTCGGATCCGTCACCGTGCTGGGCGACCTGGCCCAGGCGACGGCGCCCTGGTCGGCGCGGAACTGGCAGCAGCAGCTGACGTACCTGGGCAAGGCGCGGGCCACGGTCGTCCCGCTGACCACCGGCTTCCGTGTGCCCGCCGCGGTCATGGAGCTGGCCAACCGGCTGGTGGGCGCCCTCGGCGTGGACGTGCCGGCGGCCCGCTCGCTGCGCCACGACGGCGAGTTGACGGTCAGCGCGGTCGACGACGTGGCGGCCGCCACGGTGTCCTCGGTCCGCGCGGCACTCGACCGTGAGGGGTCGGTCGCCGTGATCGCCGCCGACGACGCGGTGGCCGCGACCTCGGCGGCCCTGCACAGGGCGGGCATCGAGACAGCGACCGCCGAGGAGGTCGGCACGGCCGCCCGGGTGACCGTGCTGCCCGCGACGGTCGTCAAGGGCCTGGAGTACGACCATGTCGTCGTCGTGGAACCGGCCGCGATCGCCGAGTCCGAGCCGCGGGGACTGCACCGGTTGTACGTGGTGGTGACGCGTGCGGTGTCCCGGCTCGACATGCTGCACTCCCGGCCGCTGCCGGAGCCGCTCGCCCCCTGACGGTGCCAGGTGGTGGCCGAGGCGTACGACCCGGAGTTCCCCCGGGGCAGTGTTCTCTTTGCGACCATCGACACCGAGGCGGGAATCCCGCCACTCTCGGTGCTGCGCGAATTCCCGTTCTGGGCCTCGCACTTGCCTCACATTGCTGCGGCGAGGGTCACCGACGGTTCCATCGGCTCCCCGAGGTCATATGACGGCTGAAGCCGCACCGAAGCCGTGACACGGCAGCGGTTGCTCGGGGAGCGGCGTGCCGATGGAGCGGCACAGTTGCCGATAGGTGCTCGCGAGGGCTCGCACCACCGGTAGCGCAGCGACCTCTCGATTGCGGCCTCTGCAGCCTGCACCATGCCCTTAGGTCTTCCTTCACCGCGGAATCGGTTCGTTTCCGCGGCGGACAGGAAATGGATTCCTTGTCCGAGTCAGTTCTCATACCTGATCACCTGATTACCTCGGTAAGAGATACGCTAGGATGGCCTGGTGAATGCCCCGATGGGCTTGCGGGAGCGCAAGAAACAGCGAACGCGGAAGACGATCTCCGACACGGCGATCACCCTCTTCCTGGAGCACGGGTTCGACCAGGTCTCGGTCGTCGACATCGCGGCGGTGGCCGAGGTCTCCAAGCCCACGCTGTTCAAGTACTTCCCCACCAAGGAAGACCTGGTCGTCCACCGCTTCGCCGACCACCAGACGGTGGCCAGCAGCGTCGTGGCCGAGCGGCCGCCCGGGGTGTCCGCGATCGACGCGCTGCACCGGCACTTCCTGGACGGGCTGGCGGCCCGGGACCCCATCACGGGGCTCAACGACGACGAGGACGTCCTGGCATTTCACCATCTCGTGTACTCCACGCCGAGCCTGGTGGCGCGCGTCAGCCAGTACCTGGCCCGGGCCGAGGAGGCGCTGGCCGAGACCCTGGCCGACGCGCTCGACTCGGACCGCGAGATCACCGCGGCCCTGCTGGCCGGCCAGGTGATCGCCACCGAGCGCATCCTGGCGTCGGTGAACTGGCAGCGCATCGTCGCCGGCCGGTCCGCGGACGATGTGCACCCCGAGGCGGTGGCCGACGCCGACCACGCCTACGGACTGCTGCGGCACGGCCTGGCCGGCGTCGGCCCGCAGAGGTGAGGCCGCCGACGGCGGCCCCGCCTCCCAGGAGGTCGAGGGAGCCGGTGGAGCCGGGCCCTGATCTTCGGAAGAGAGGCCGTGTCCACGCCGGGGAGTTCTCCCCCCGGACGGAGCCGGAGGGGTTCGCGCGGCGGTTCAGTCGATGCCCTGGGCGAAGCGGAAGAACCGGTCCGGGTCGTAGGACTTCTTGACGGCCCGCAGCCGAGGGTAGTTGTGGCCGTAGTACGCCTCGCGCCAGCTGGTGAGCGCCGGGTCCATGTAGTTCTGGTAGGAGCGGTGGTTGGAGTACGGGGCGAGGGCGCCGAAGCCGCCGTCCACCCAGGCCCTGGCACGGTCCTTGGCGTCCTGTGCGGGGTCGGGGCGGTGCAGGCCGACCGAGAGGCCGACGTTGAACAGCGCGTCGCGGTGCACGAACGCCGTCGCTCTGGAAGCGACTTCGTTGATCCTCCCGCCGTAGGGGAAGAAGCCCATGAACCGGAACTGGCCGGGCGTCGGCGCGGCCGTGAAGGCATCGAGAGCCGCCTCGGCGGCGGTGCGGGTCCAGGGCACGGCGAAGAACTGGTTGCGCTGTGTGGAGTGGTTGTCGCGGGACAGCTGCGCCTCGGGCGAGTAACCCACGCGGTGGCACTGCGGAACGGTCTTGTCCCCGCAGCCGAAGACGCCCGTCATCGCCTGCCGGTAGGGGAGTTCGACGGACTCGCGGCTGATGGTGGGTGCCGCGGAGGCCACCAGCCGGTCGAGGACCCGGTCGCAGTCCGCCTTGGAGCCGTGGAAGGCCCCGGTGAGGACGACATTGGGCTCGGTACCCGCGGGAGCGTCGGTGGAGAGCAGGAACATCAGCTCGGACGCCAGCTCCCTGGGAGCGGTGGACATCCACTCCTGCCAGGCCAGGATCACCCGGGTCGCGTCCGCCCAGAGGAAGTTGAGGTTGTACGTGGTGAGGGTGGGGATGTGGACGGGCCGCACCTCGAAGTCGGTGACGACGCCGAAGTTGCCGCCGCCGCCTCCGCGCAGCGCCCAGAACAGATCGCGGTGCTCGTACCGCGAGGCCGTCACGACACGGCCGTCGGCGAGCACGACCCTCGCCGACTCCAGCAGATCGCAGCCCATGCCGAACTTGCGGGAGGCGAAGCCGAGTCCGCCGCCCTGAATCCAGCCGCCGGTCGCGACCGTCGGGCAGGTGCCGCCCGCAACCTGGAGGCCGTGGGGAGCGAGCGCGTCGACGATGTCGACGCCCTGGCTGCCGGCGCCGAGACGCACGGTGTGGCCGGTGACGCGGACGGTGTTGACCCGGGAGAGATCGATGACGAGGCCGGGCCCGGTGGAGTACCCGGCATGGCTGTGGCCGCCGCTGCGGACGGCGGCGGGTATCCCGTTCTCCCTCGCGAACACGATGCACGCGGCGACGTCGCTCTCCGCAGCGCAGTACGCGACGGCCCGCGGGCGGACCGCGTCGAACTGGGCGAGTTGCAGCTCCTTGGCGGTGTCGTACCCGGAGTCGGACGGAAGCACCAGGGTGCCGTTCAGCCTCCCCCGCAGCTCAGGCCAGGGCACCGCCGCGGCGGCCTGTACCGGCATCACCCCGCCGGTTCCGGCGGTGAGCGCGGCGGCCGCTGTGGCGCCGGCACCGGCGCGGATGAGCGAGCGTCTGCTGATCACGGGGATTCACACTCCGTTCTGTCCGGGCGCGGGCCCGGGGCGATTCGTGCGGGCGGGGCGGCACCGCCCCGCCGAGGAGGGACGCCTGTGGCGTAGTGAAGGATCGGCGAGGCGCTCGGCCGCACGGCCGAGACGAACGGGAATCCGTCAGATGCGGTCGCCGAGGTGCCGCAGGCCGCGCCGCGCGTGCCCGGCCATGGCGGAAGCTCCGGGAGGCGCCGGGTGTTCGAGCGGCTGATGCCGGCTGTCGAGCCGGCTCATGCGGTACGCGGTCCGCTGGAACAGCTCCTCCGCGGTGAGCACGGGGAAGCGGTGCGGGCGCTCGGCCCGGCCGGGGATCGGCAGCGGCGCGAGCGTCGTCCAGGGTGCGGGATGACAGAACTGAGCGATGGACAGGCGCCCTTCGCGCTGTCCGGGGCCGGCGACGACCCGGTGCACCGCGGCCCGAGCGAGCCCGTCGGTGAGCCGGTCGAGGACCGTCCCCACATTGACGGCGGCGTACCCCTCGGGCACGTCGACGGGGGTCCACCGGTGGTCGATGAATACTTCGAGTCCGCCCGCGGTGGCCCTGGGCTGTGCGTTGATCAGGTCGAAGTGCCGGTACTCCGCTGCCGGCACCCGGCCCGTGGACACCGGGTCCAACGGCGGTTGCCAGACCGCCCGGTTGACCACCGGCCCGTCCTCGAGCATCTCGCTGAAGTAGTCCGGGTGGGCGCCGAGAGCGCCTGCCACCGTGCGGGCCACGTCGTGCTGGAGGCGCACCATGCGCCCCTGCAACTCGCGCAGTGCCGAGCCGATGCCGGGTACCAGGTGGTCGGGAAAGTAGGGGGCCGGGTAGCGGGCGGGGAAGCGGACGCGCAGCGGGTGACCGGTCGGCAGCGTGGAGCCCCAGCAGAAGCGTTCCCCGCAGTCGGGAGTGGTGCCCTTCTCGGCGTTCGCCGTCTGCGGTGGGGCGTAACCGGACTGGCCGTTGCCACCCGGCACCCGGCAGTCGGCCTTGGCCGCGGCGGGCAGGTCGAAGAAGGCGCGGAGGAATCCGTAGGCCTCGTCGAGGAGGGATTCCGGCACGGTGCTGCGGACGAGGAAGCTGCCGTCGCGCAGTGCGCCGCGGATGTGGTCCCGGTCGCCGCGGGGCCCCAGGGGGATCTCTGTCAGCATGACATGTCCTTGATCAATCCTTGTGGGCAGGTCGGGGACCGGTCCCGGTCCGGTCGGTACCGTCGCGGATCGACGGCCTTGGTCACTCGAGCCGGTGGCCCCGGTGCTCGACGCCTCGACCGGACGGCTGCGGAGGATGACCACCCGGACGGACACCGACGGCTCGGCGAGACTCGGGACGCCCACCGTGCCGTCCCGCGAGCACCCGACCGGCCGTCACCTTTCGCCACGGAGTGCCGCGCGGGCGCTCCGGGCGGATCGACGGGCCGCGCGTTTCGACGGATCGACACTTCGCACGCCCCCGACCTCCCGTCGGCACAGGGCCCCGCGCGCGGGCGGGACTCCCCGCACCGCGCGAACACCGGCCCCGCACCCTGCGCCCGCACGGGACCACCGCCGCAAGCCGCCGCCCGGGCATCGATGCCGTCGATCGCGGGAACGGGGGACCTCGCCGTCATTCGAAGACGGGGCCCCGGGTGCGACTTCGCTTGAGCTCGGAGAAGCCGGGGGTCCCGGCCACCAGGAGGATGCCGTCCCACAACCGGGCAGCCGCCTCGCCCCTGGGTGCGGGAGTGACCACCGGGCCGAAGAAGGCCAGTCTGCGGCCGTTCGGTCCCGGCAGGGCCACCACCGGAGTGCCCACCTCCTGACCGACCAGGTCGATGGCCTGCCGGTGGGAGGCGCGCACCGCGAGGTCGTAGGTGTCCCGGTCCGCATGGAGGACGAGGTCGGCGGGCAGGTCCGCCGCCGCCAGTGCGGCGGTCAGGGTCGCGCGGCTCGGGCCGAGTCCCTGGCGGTGGATACGGGTGCCCAGTTCGGTGTAGAAGCGGCCGACCGCCTCACCCCCGAACTTCTCCTGGACAGCGGTGACGATCCGCACCGGCGGCCAGCCCTCGGTGAGCAGCCTCCGGTAGCGCTCCGGGAGGCCCTCCTCCCTGCCTTCGTTGAGAACGGCGAGGCTCAGCACGTGCCAGCGGACGTCGAGGTCACGAAGGCGTGCGGCTTCCAGGAGCCAGCGGGAAGCCATCCATGCCCACGGGCACACGGGGTCGAACCAGAAGTCGACGGGGGTTCTCGACGCGGGTGACATCTATTCCCCTCCGCGGTGGTCCGCGACACGCGTCAGCAGGGCGTGGGCATCGGCCAGGGTCTCCTGCGGCGCGGGTCCGACGCCGCTCACCTGCGGCAGCAGGTCTCCGAGAAGCGCGGCGAGCCGGCCGCCGTTGTCCTGGAGGAAAGCGCACGAACCCTCCCGGAAGGCGGCGCGTATCCGGGTCTTCGTGAGCTGCCCGTCCCCCGCGGTGGCGAGGACCAGTCGCTCGGCGATCCGGCGCTCCAGCGGGCTGGGCACCCACCTTCCGCCGGCCATGTCCTCCGCCAGCAGCGCCACTTGTCGGCGCAGGGCGTCCGGGGTGGCACCGGCCGGGGCGGCGGCCGCGGCTGTGCTTCCCGCGGTCTTCGTGGTCTCCGTCATCATGTGGTGAGGTCGCTTCCTGTGGTCGTACGGCCGAACTGCCGCGCTCCCCACCGTCGGCGCGGGCGGTCAAGGAAGGACCAAGGCGTGGCGAAGGGCGGCGGCCCCTCAGGGTGACCGGACCTCCAGGGCGAAGTGGAGGGCGGCGATGCGCATGCGGTGGGCGTGGTAGAAGCGGTGGGCCTCGTGGTTGGTGACCCCGGAGTCGAGTTCGACGCGGACGCAACCCGCTCGGGCAGCACGTGACGTCAGCTCGTCGACCAGGAAGGCGCCGGTGCCGGCACCCCGCTGGACCGGATCGGTGACCAGGTCGTCGATGAACAGCACCCGCCCCCGGCTGGTGGCCAGTACCCGGTGGCTGCCCACACCGAGACAGCGGCCGGAGGCGTCGTACGCGGCCGTGAAGACCAGACCCTGACGATGTGCCTCGTGAGCGAATGCATCGGCGGCGGTGTCGGTCAGGGCAGGGCGCAGGACCCGCAGCAGGGGTCGCACGTCCGAGGAGAATCGCGGGTCCTCGGGCGCCACGTCGGATGTGTACCGCGTCGGCGAGGGTGTCATGGCGGGCAGCCTAGGGTCCTGAACCGGTCCTTCCACAGGTCGAGTTGACACACCCGTCGACGGACCTGACGGACCGTCCCCGGTTCTTCCGCCGGAGCCGGCCGTTCGGGTGCGCCGGTGCCAGACTCCGGCGCATGCGTGCCGCTTTCATCACCCAGCTCGGCTCACCGGACGTCATTCGGTACGGTGAGCTTCCCCCGCCCGTACCCGGTCCCAACGACGTCCTCGTCGACGTCGAGGTCACCGCGGTCAACCACGTGGACGGCTTCGTCCGTTCCGGAGCCTGGCGCACTCCGCTCGCGTTCCCCTTCGTGATCGGTCGCGACCTGGTCGGCACCGTTGCCGCCGTGGGCCCCGGCGCCCCGGGCTTCCGCCCCGGCGACCGGGTCTGGTGCAACAGCCTGGGTCACGACGGCCGCCAGGGCGCCGCCGCCGAACAGGCCGTGGTGGCCGCGGACCGCCTCTATCACCTGCCCGAGGGGACGGACCCGGTCGCGGCCGTGGCCCTGGCGCACCCGGCTGCCACCGCCCATCTGGCCCTGTTCGCCCACGGAAGGCTGCGGGCCGGTGAGACCGTCGCCGTGCTCGGCGCGGGCGGCAACGTCGGCGGCGCCATCGTGACGATGGCGGCCAGGGCCGGAGCCCGGGTGATCGCCGTCGCCTCCGGCCGGGACGAGGAGTACGTCCGCTCACTCGGGGCCGACGAGGTCGTCGACTACCGGCACAGCGATGTCGCGGGCAGGATCCGCGCGGCCGCTCCGGCAGGGGTCGACCTCCATGTGGACACCTCGGGGCGCAACGACCTCGACACCGCGGTGGACCTGCTGGCGAGCCGGGGCAGGCTGGTCCTACTGGCAGGGCTGCGGACCCGGCCGGTGCTGCCGGTGGGGCCGCTCTACCTGATGGATCGCTCGGTCCACGGCTTCGCCATCTCGCACGCCGACACCGCGCAGCTCGCCGGTGCCGCCCGGGGCATCAACGGTCTCCTCGCGTCGGGTCACCTGCGCCCCCGTGCCACGGAGGTGCTGCCGTTGAGCGAGGCGGCCGACGCGCACCGCCGGCTCGACGAGGGCAAGGTCCGGGGCAAGCTGGTGCTCGGGGTGCGCCGTTGAACAAAGGGACGTGCCCGGGGAACGGCCAAGGCACCTCGAGGTCACCGCTTTCCCGCCGATCCGAACGGTCGCAGAGCGTCCTGAATTCGACTTGACGGACCCGGAAACCCTTGATTGACGGTTCTTCGCAGCCGTCGGCAGGATTGCCGTCATGACCACCAAAGAAAGCGTCATCAACAATTCGCCGCTCTTCGAACTCGACGCCCGAATTCAGGTTTCCGCGTCCCCCACGGAAATCTACGCCGTCGTCAGCGATCTCACCCGCAGCAAGGAGTGGAGCCCCGAGTGCATGGGCGGTGAGTGGATCAGCGGCCCGCCGTCGGCCGTCGGCTCGGTCTTCCGCGGCGAGAACCTGCGCGGCGAGGACGTGGTCGGCTGGGCACCGCTGGTTCGCGGGACCTGGCACACGGAGGCACGCGTGGTCGCCGCGGAGCCCGGCAGGACCTTCCGCTGGATGATGCTCACCCACGCCCGGGAGGACCAGGAGTCCATCTGGGGCTTCGACATCGAGGATGCCGGCGACGGCACCTCGTGGCTGATCCACCACTTCCGGATGGGCAGGGCGACGGCCGGCATCCACAAGATCGTCGAGAAGCTCGACGAGGACGCCCGCAAGCGGTTCGTGTACGACTGGACCGCAAAACTGGAGCAGGACCTCGACGCCACCCTGAGCCGCATCAAGAACGTCATCGAGAAGAACTGACGCGTCTCGAGATCTCGACGCGCAGCGGCGGTTCAGGGGATTCCCCCGCGCCCCTCCCCGCCCCTCCCCCATCAATTGACGAATCCACAGTCATGGACGAGAGATCGGGTACATGTTTCTCCAGCGAATAGGAAGCAAGGGAATCCGCCTCGGCACGCTCTTCGAAAGAGCGGCGGCTCGGCACCCGGCGAACTTCGTGGTCCTCGACCACGACCTGGACATCGCCCCGCAGCTCGCACGCCGCTCCACGCTGACCGAACTGGCCGACCTGGTGGACGATTTCGCGTCCCGGCTGTGGGCCGTCCAGGTCCGTCCAGGCGACCACGTCGTGGTGCACAAGAGCGACAACTTCGACATCTCCCTGCTGGCCTGCGCCATCGCGCGGACCGGTGCCATCCCGGTGCTGCTGTCCCCCAAGCTCGACGGCGCCACCGTGGCCGAGTTGCTGCGCCGGGTCGGGCAGCCGTTCCTCGTCACCGACCAGGACAAGCTCGACCACGATCTGCCGACCGAGGTCTTCGAGCTCTCCCGCACGGTGCTGCTGGCCGGCGGTGAGCACGAGGGCGCCACCGCCCTCGCCTCGCTCGCCGGGGTGGAGCGGGTGCCCGCGGTCGCGATGCCCGTCGACCACCCGACCCTGATCACGCACACCTCCGGCACCACCGGTACACCGAAGCTGGCCGTGCACACCGGTCTCAGCTTCCAGGCCCGCTACCGGCCGCAGGCGGCCGTGGTGGCCACGGCGGTGGCGAAACGCGAACCGATCGCCGTGCACGTGTCGTTCGTGCACTCGCGGATGTTCACCGCGATGCCGATCTCGATCCTTCAGGGACACCCGCTGATCATCCTGCGGGACGACGACCCGGCGACCGTCGGCGAGCTGTTCAGCCAGGTGCCGCCCGGCTTCATCGAGGCCCACCCCAACACGTTCCTGCGCTGGGAGGTTCTCGCCGACGACCCCCGCGGTCCGCTCGCAAACGTCAAGTACTTCTCCAGCACCTTCGACGCGATCCACCCGCGCACCGTCCACCGCCTGCTGCAGGCCTCCCGCCGGAAGGGCCGCCGGTTCGCCCAGGCGTACGGTCAGAGCGAAGTAGGCCCGATCGCGGCCAGGACCTACTCCCTCAAGGACGGCGCCGACTTCAACGGCCGCTGTGTCGGGGTGCCCTTCCCCGGCATGACCGGGGTACGAGTGGTCAGCCGCGACGGCAATCCGCCCAGCAAGGAGAACCCCGGATTCATCGAGGTCAGGAGCGACGGCCGGATCGTCACCTACCTCGGCGAGCACGAGCGCTGGCAGAAGCAGGTGAACGACGGCTGGTGGCGCATGGGCGACGTCGGATACCGCACCAAGCTGGGCTGTCTGCACCTGCTGGACCGTGAGGTCGACGAGATCCCCGGAGTGCAGTCGACCCTCGAGATCGAGGACAAACTGTTCACCCGGCTGCCCGAGCTCATCGAGGTCATCATCGTGCCCGGTGCGGACAACCGCCCGGTGCCGGTGGTGTGCACCCGCGAGAACCAGCCGCTCGACCCGATCGCATGGAAGACGGCGGTCGTCGACCTCCCGGCGCTCGCCGAGCCCGTGCAGTGGCGTCTGGAGGACCTGCCCCAGACGGCCACCACCAAGATCAAGCGTCTTGAGCTGGCCAGGCTTCTGACGGCCGGCGCGGCATAGGACAACCGCTCCCCCGTGCCTCCTGCTCGCAGCCGCGGCCGGTGCCCAGCGCACCGGCCGCCGCTCGGCGGCGTCCCGCAGCAGTGACCTGAAGCAGTGACTCGTAGCAGTGCCCCGAAACGGAGCCTTTTCATGAACGGAACCCGCCTCGAAGTCTGCATCGTCGGAGCCGGGCCGCGCGGTCTGTCGGTCCTGGAACGGCTGCTGGCCAACGAGCGCCACCGGCCGACGCACCGGACCGTCACCATCCACGTCGTCGACCCCTCGGCCCCGGGGGCCGGCAACGTCTGGCGCCCCGAGCAGTCCCAGCATCTGCTGATGAACACGGTCGCGTCCCAGATCACCGTGTTCACCGACGACAGTGCCACCATCGACGGGCCCGTCGAGCCGGGTCCGAGCCTGTACGAGTGGGCCAAGAGCCTGGCCCTGCTCGGCGATCCGGCGGACCACGACGCCGAGGTGCTCGCCGAGGCGGAGCGCCTCGGCCCCGACGCCTACCCCACCCGCGCGTTCTACGGCCGCTATCTGCACGACTGCTTCCAGCGAGTGGTGGCGAACGCCCCCGCCCACACGGAGGTCAGGGTCCACCGCTCGCGCGCGGTCGCCATGGCCGACACCCACGGCGTGCCGGGCGGTCCGCAGGGCATACGCCTGGAGGACGGCACCCGGCTGAACGAGCTGGACGCCATCGTGATGGCCCAGGGCCATGTGCCGGCCAGGCTCTCGGCCCGCGAGGCACGCACCGCGAGCCTGGCCCGGATCCACCACCTCACCTACATCACCCCCGCCAATCCGGCGGATCTGCCGCTCGACGGCATCGGGCCCGGCGAGAACGTGCTGCTGCGCGGACTCGGCCTCAACTTCTTCGACCACATGGCCCTGTTCACCCTGGGCCGCGGAGGC
This sequence comes from Streptomyces sp. NPDC049887, assembly GCF_040656535.1. Lineage (NCBI taxonomy): Bacteria > Bacillati > Actinomycetota > Actinomycetes > Kitasatosporales > Streptomycetaceae > Streptomyces > Streptomyces sp. NPDC049887. The sequence goes on from NZ_JBFAMM010000013.1 coordinate 16,547, forward strand.
ACCTTCGAACGCGTGGACGGCCGTCTGGTGTACCGGGCCTCGGGCAAGGAGCCGCGCCTGTTCGCGTTCTCGCGCCGGGGTGTGCCCTACCACGCCCGGGGCGAGAACCAGAAGGGCGCCACCGGTCGCTACTTCCCGCGGTTGCTCACACCCGAGTACATCGCCGAACTGCGTGAGCGCGCGGCGGACGGCATCCCGGTCAACTTCACCGTCGACCTGTGGCCGTTGATCTCCCGCGAGGTGCAGAGCGTCTACTACGGAGCGCTCCTCACCACCCGCGGGATGGGTCGGCTGCGCGAGAGTTTCACCGAGCGGTTCCTTTCCCTGGCCCCGGACGCGGACGCCAGGGCCCTGCTCGCCGAGTACGGCCTGGGCGTGGACGACCAGTGGGACTGGAAGAAGCTCTCGCGGCCCTACGGAGAGCGGCGGTTCGCGGACCGCGACGACTTCACCGACTGGCTGCTCCGGTATCTGCGGCTCGATGTCGAGCACTCCCGGGCGGGCAATGTCTCAGGACCGGTGAAGGCCGCCCTCGACGTACTGCGCGATCTGCGCAACGAGATCCGGCTCGCCGTCGACCACGGAGGACTGGAGGGCAACTCGCACCGGGACGACCTGGAGGGCTGGTACACACCGCTCAACGCCTTCCTGTCGATCGGCCCGCCGGCCTCCCGGATCGAGGAGATGATCGCACTTGTCGAGGCGGGCTTGCTCACCGTGACGGGACCCGGCACCCAGGTCCGCATCGACACCACCGCCCAGGTGTACGTGGCCCACTCCACCGTGGTGCCGGGCGAGCCGATCCGTGCCACCACTCTGATCGAGGCGCGGCTGCCCGAGCCCGACCTGCGCCGCACCGACGACCCGCTGCTCCGCCACCTGCTCGACACCGACCAGGCGACTCCGTTCCGCATCAAGGGCGAGGCAGGCACCGAGTACGAGACCGGAGGTCTCGCCGTGACCGAACGACCCTACCGGCTGCTCGACGGCAAGGGCCATGCCCACCCGAGGCGGTTCGCCTACGGTGTGCCCACCGAGTCGGTGCACTGGGTGACGGCTGCCGGTATCCGGCCGGGGGTGGACTCCGTGACCATCGGCGACTCGGACGCCATCGCGCGGACCGTCCTGAGCCTTCCCCCGGCTGCCAGTGTCCCCAGCGCGGTACGGCCGATGGAGACCGACAGCGATCTGTTCGGGGTGATCGTGTGACCCGGCTCCCGACACCGGGGACCGCGCACGGGACGGACGGAGCACCTGCGGCCGGGGCGCGCGCCGCCACCCTCACCGGACGGCCATCGGCCGCCGTCCGCCCCTCGCCGGGCCGGACGGCGGCCCGGGAGGCACTCGTCGACGCCGGGCTGCTGTCCCCGGTCCGGGCCGGCACCCCGGTGGAAGCCGCCGTCAGCGACACGGCGTGGCTGCAGGCCATGCTGGACGCCGAGGCCGCTCTCGCCCGGGCGCAGGCCCGGCTCGGCACGCTGCCGCAGCGGGCCGCCGACGCCATCACGGCGGCGGCCCGCGCCGACCGGCTCGATCTGCGGGCCCTGGCGCTCGCCGCCCGGGAAACCGCGAATCCGGTGGTCGGGCTGGTGCAGGCCCTGACCTCGCTGGTGACGGCCGACGACCCGGCGGCCGCCGAGTATGTGCACCGCGGCTCGACCAGCCAGGACATCCTCGACACCGGCGCGATGCTGGTCGCCGACCGGGCGCTGGGGATCATCCGTGCCGACCTGCGGTCGGCGGCCGCCTCGTTGGGCACGCTCGCCGCGGAGCACCGGGACACCCCGGCGGTGAGCCGCACGCTCGGGCTGCACGCCGTGCCCACCACCTTCGGCCTGCGTGCGGTGAGCTGGCGCCAGTTGGTGCTGGACGCGGAGCGACGCCTGGGCCAGGTGCAGTCGGACGGACTGCCCGTCGCCCTCGGCGGGGCGGCCGGCACGCTCGCCGGCTATCTGGAGTACGCGACGATCGGCGCGGGAGGACTCAGGCCCGAGCCCGGCGCGTATCTGGACCGTCTGGTCGACGCGTTCGCCACGGAGACGGGGCTGACCCCTCCGGTGCTGCCCTGGCACGCGCTGCGCACGCCGATGGCCGATCTGGCGGCCGCGCTCGGCTTCACGGCCGGGGCGCTGGGCAAGATCGCCGTCGATGTGCAGTCGCTGGCCAGGACCGAGGTCGGGGAGGTGGCCGAGCCCGGTGGGGCGGGGCGGGGCGGCTCGTCCGCGATGCCGCACAAGCGCAACCCGGTGCTGGCCACACTGCTGCGCAGCGCGGCGCTCCAAGTGCCCGTTCTCGCGGCCGGCTTGACGCAGTGCCTGGTCTCCGAGGACGAGCGCTCCGCGGGTGCCTGGCACGCCGAGTGGCAGTTGCTGCGGGAGTGTCTGCGGCTGACGGGCGGGGCCGCCCACACGGCCGTGGAGCTCACCGCGGGCCTGGAGGTACGGCCCCGGCGCATGCGCGAGAACCTCGGCCTGACCGGCAGCCAGGTGGTCTCGGAGCGGATCGCGGCCGTACTCGCCCCGCTGGTCGGCAAGGCGCCGGCCAAGCGGCTCCTGACCGATGCCACCGCGACGGCCACCCGCACCGACCGACCGCTGGCCGAGGTGCTCCGGGCGCTGCCGAACCTGCCGGAGGGCATCACCGGCGACGCACTCGCCGCGCTGTGCGATCCGGCCGGGTACACCGGCGCAGCCTCCGCCCTGGTGGACCGCGCCCTGCGCGCATGACCCCCTCCGTCCCGCCCCGGGCCGTCGGCACGCACGGGGGGCGGACTCCCGAACCGTGGAACGACGCGTGGAAGCCGCGTGGAAAGCTGAGGAGAAGATGACCACCGGACGAGTCTCCGGACGCTGGATCGAGGACTGGGATCCGGAGAACGAGGAAGCGTGGGAGCGCACCGGCAAGCGGATCGCCCGCCGAAATCTGGTGCTCTCCGTTCTCTCCGAGCACATCGGCTTCTCGGTATGGAGCATGTGGTCGGTCCTGGTGCTGTTCCTGTCGGACGAGATCGGCCTCGGTTTCGCCGCCGACGAGAAGTTCCTGCTCGTGATCGTCCCGGTGCTGGTCGGCGCGCTGCTCCGGCTGCCGTACAGCTATGCGGTGACCCGTTTCGGCGGTCGCAACTGGACGGTGTTCTCCACGGCCGTGCTCCTGGTGCCCGCGTCGCTCACGGCGTTCTTCGTGCAGCGCCCCGGCACCCCGTTGTGGATCTTCCTGCTGATCGGCGCGAGCGCCGGTCTCGGCGGCGGCAACTTCGCCTCGTCGATGCGCAACATCACGGCCTTCTACCCGCAGCGGCACCAGGGCTGGGCCCTCGGCCTCAACGCGGGCGCCGGCAACCTCGGGGTCGCGGTGGTGCAGGTGCTCGGCCTGCTGGTGATCTCCACGGTCGGAGACACCCACCCCGCGTACGTCGCCGGTTTCTATCTGCCGCTGATCGTCCTGGCATCACTGCTCGCGGCCCTGCGGATGGACAACGTCGCGATGGTACGCACGGAGCGCGGCGCGCAGCGGGAGGCGGCCCGCGACCTCCACACCTGGTGGATCTCCCTGCTCTACGTGGGCACCTTCGGTTCGTTCATCGGGTTCGGCTTCGCCTTCGGGCTGGTCCTGCAGTCCCAGTTCGGGTCCACTCCGCTGGAGGCCGCCTCGTTCACCTTCCTCGGTCCGCTGCTGGGCTCGGTGACGCGTCCGCTCGGCGGCCGCCTCGCCGACCGGTGCGGTGGCGCCAGGGTCACCCTGTGGAGCTTCGCCGGCATGGCCGCGAGCATCGCGGCACTCCTCTGGGCGACCCACGCGTCCTCGTTCCCGCTGTTCGTGGCCGGGTTCAGCGTCCTGTTCGTGATGAGCGGCGTCGGCAACGGCTCGACGTACAAGATGATCCCCACGGTGTTCGCCCGCCAGGCGGAGGATGCGGTCACCTCGGGCCGGGACGCCGCCGAGGCTTTCGCGCGGGCCCGCCGGCTCTCCGGTGCGGTGCTCGGCATCGCCGGGGCGGTGGGCGCGCTCGGCGGGGTCGCCATCAACCTGGCGTTCCGGTCCGCCTACGGCTCCCTCGGCACCGGTGAGCCCGCGTTCTACGCCTTCCTCGCCTTCTACGCGGTGTGCGCGGTACTGCTGCGGACCGTGTATCTCCGGGACGGCCGGACCCAGCCGCCGGCCGTCGCGCCGCGCAAGGAGGCCTTCCGTGTCCACTGAGGAATCCACTCCGACGGCGATGACCCACTGCCCCTACTGCGCGCTGCAGTGCGCCACACTGCTCTCCGGCGCCGACGCGCCCTCGGCGACCGTACGCCCGGACCCCGCCTTCCCCGTCAACCGGGGCGGGTTGTGCCAGAAAGGCTGGACCGCACCCGAGGTGCTGCGGGCCCCCGACCGGCTGCGCACCCCGATGGTGCGGGGCCCGGACGGCGAGCTGACGCCGACGGACTGGGACGCCGCCCTCGACCTGGTGGCCGACCGCCTGCGCGAGCTGCGCGCCCGGCACGGCGCCGACGCGGTCGGTGTGTTCGGCAGCGGCGGTCTGACCAACGAGAAGGCGTACGCACTCGGCAAGTTCGCCAGAGTGGCCCTCGCCACCAGCCAGATCGACTACAACGGCCGCTTCTGCATGTCCTCGGCGGCCGCGGCGGCGAACGCGGCCTTCGGCCTCGACCGTGGACTGCCCTTTCCCGTCACCGACCTGGGCGAGGCGGACGTCGTCCTGCTCGCAGGGTCCAATCCGGCCGAGACCATGCCACCGCTGATGCGCCATCTGGAACGGCCGCAGCTGATCGTGATCGACCCGCGGACCACCCGTACCGCCGAACGCGCCGCGCTGCACCTGCGACCCGTGCCCGGCACCGATCTCGCCCTGGCCCTGGGCCTGCTGCACCTCGCGGTCACCGAGGGGCTCCTGGACAAGCAGTACGTCGAGGAGCGGACCACCGGCTTCGAGGATGCCTGGCAGCAGGCGGTGGCGTGGTGGCCGGAACGGGTCGAGCGGATCACCGGGGTGCCCGTCACGGACCAGCGCGAGGCGGTTCGGCTGCTGGCCGGGGCGCCGCGGGCGTACGTACTGACCGGGCGCGGCGCCGAGCAGCACAGCAAGGGCTCCGACACAGCCGCGGCCTTCGTCAACCTGGCGCTCGCGCTCGGCCTTCCGGGCCGGATCGGCAGCGGCTACGGCACCCTCACCGGCCAGGGCAACGGGCAGGGTGGCCGTGAGCACGGCCAGAAGGCAGATCAGCTGCCCGGCTACCGCATGATCACCGATCCTGACGCGCGGGCCCATGTGGCAGGGGTCTGGGGGGTGGACGCCGACGCACTGCCGGGCCCGGGGCGCAGCGCCTACGAACTCCTCGACGCGCTCGGCACCGCGCAAGGGCCCCGGGCGCTCCTGGTGTTCGGGTCCAATCCCGTGGTCTCCGCGCCCCGCGCCGCGCACGTCGCGGACCGGCTCTCCGCCCTCGATCTGCTGGTGGTCGCCGACTTCGTGCCCTCCGAGACCGCAGCGCTCGCCGATGTGGTGCTGCCGGTCGCGCAGTGGGCCGAGGAGGAAGGGACGATGACCAATCTGGAGGGCCGGGTGCTGCGCCGCCGTCGCCTGCTCACCCCCCCTCCCGGGGTACGGACCGACCTGGAGGTGCTGCAGGGCCTCGCCGTGCGTCTGGGCCAGCCCGCGCATCGGTTCCCCACCGCGCCCCGTGAGGTCTTCGCCGAGCTGCGCCGCGCCTCGGCCGGCGGCCGGGCCGACTACTCCGGCATCAGCTACGACCGGCTGGACGCGGGCGAGGTCCTGCACTGGCCGTGCCCGGCGGGCGACGTCGTGCACCCGGGTACGCCGCGGCTCTTTCTCGACCGCTTCGCGCATCCGGACGGGCGAGCACGGTTCGCGTCGGTGGACCACCGGCCCTCCGCAGCCGTCCCGGACGCCACGTTCCCACTGCTCGCGACGACCGGCAGGCTGCTCGCCCACTACCAGTCGGGCGCGCAGACCCGGCGCGTCCCCGCCCTGCTCGCCGCCGCGCCCGGCCCCTTCGTCGAGGTGCACCCCGACACCGCGCTCCGGTACGGGCTCGCCGACGGCGAGCCGGCCGTGGTGCGTTCGGCGTACGGCAGCGTCGAGGCGCGGGTGCGGCTGTCCCGGGCGCTGCGCGCCGACACGGTCTTCCTGCCCTTCCACTTTCCAGGGCCGGGCACCGCCAATCTGCTCACCGGTGCCGCGCTCGACCCCCTCAGCAGGATGCCGGAGTTCAAGGTGACCGCGGTCGCCGTCATGCCCTCGGCCGGCGCAGTCCCCATCGGAGGTGAGGCGCCGTGAGCACCATCGTCGTCGCGGGAAACGGCCCGGCCGCCCACCGTCTCGCCCGGCAGCTGCGCCGGCGTGGCCACCGAGGTGCCCTGACCCTGGTGGGCGCCGAGCCGGCACCGGCGTACAACCGTGCGCTGCTCGGCTCGGTCCTCGACGGAGCCCTGCGGCCGCGGCAGTTGACGCTGCCGGCCCTGCCGGACGACGTGCGGGTGCTCACGGGCACCCGGATCACCTCGGTCGACCGCGCGCACAGGGTGGCGCACACCGACGACGGCTGCCGCCTCCCCTACGACACCCTGGTGCTGGCCACCGGTGCCCGCCCCCGCATCCCGGAGGTGCCCGGAGTGCGCACCGTGTCCGGTGCCCTGTCCGAAGGGGTGCGCACGGTCCGCACCGCGGCCGACTGCGGTCCCGCCGTGGAAGGTCCCGTTGTGGTGCTGGGTGGCGGGGTGCTCGGCGTCGAAACGGCCCTGGCGCTGCGCCGCGCCGGCCACGAGACGGCTCTGGTGCATCCGTCCGCACACCCCATGGACGACCATCTCGACGCCACGGCCGGCGCCATGCTGACCGAGCGGCTGACCTCGCGTGGTGTCCTCGTCCACCTGGGCCGCAGCGCTGTGCAGTACCTCCCCGGCAAACTGCTGCTCGACGACGGGCAGGTCCTCGGGGCGTCGACCCTGCTGCTGTGCACCGGCACCACCCCCGACACCGAACTGGCCGCGTCCTGCGGGCTGGCGGTCCGCGAGGGCGTCCTGGTGGACGGGCTTCTGCGGACCGACGACCCGTTCGTCCACGCGATCGGCGACTGCGCGTCCTTCCCCGGAGCACCGCACGGCTCCCTCACGCACGCCTGGGAGCAGGCGGACGCCCTGGCCCGGATCCTCACCGAGAGCCCGTCCACCCCCTACCGCCCCGGCGGACGCTCGCTGCGGCTGCGCAGCCCCGGCACGGACGTCCTGGTTCTCGGCCGCCCCGGGGACGACGCGGACGGGACGGTGCCCTTCGACGAGACGGTGTCCTTCGTGGACCGGGCGGGCGGCCGCTACGCCCGGCTGGTCCTGCGCGGCGGCCGGGTCGGCCACGGGGTACTACTGGGCCTCTCCCCCGCCGTCGCTGCCGTGAGCCGGCTCTACGACGGCGACGTTCCGCTGCCGCCCGACCGGTTGGCGCTGCTGCTCGGCAGGGACGACGGGTACGCCGACGAGGCCGAGCCGCCGGACCACCTCGTGGTCTGCCACTGCAACAACGTCACCAGGAAGGACCTCACCAACGCGTTTCACCAGGGGGCACACGATGTCGCCGCACTCGCCGGCGCCACCCGCGCGACCACGGGCTGCGGAAGCTGCGCCTCGGTGGTCCGCGCGCTGTGCGCGACCCTCGGCAGGCGCGCCGACGACCGGAGCCGCTCCGGTGAGGAGAGCCGCGTGGATGACGAGAGACAAGGGAGCACACCCCCATGACCCGCACGCTCGTTGTCGTCGGTCACGGAATGGCCGGGCATCGACTCGCCGAGGAGATGCTGAGGGACCCCGCGCAGGAACGCTGGCGGATCGTGGTGCTCGGCGAGGAGCCGCGGCCTGCGTACGACCGGGTCGCGCTCTCCTCCCTGCTGGGTGGGCGCACCGCTGAGCAGCTCCGTCTTGCCACACCCGGGTTCCTCGGCGACCCGCGGCTCGAGCTGCGCCTGGGCACGACCGTGACCGGTGTCGACCGGCGGGCGCGCACCGTCGGCTGTGCGGACGGGTCGCGGGTCGGATACGACGCGCTGGTCCTGGCCACCGGTTCGCGGCCGTTCGTGCCGCCCGTGCCCGGACACGACCTGCCGGGGTGCTTCGTGTACCGGACGGTGGAGGACATCGAAGCCATCCGCGCCGCGGCCGTCCCCGGCCGTCCCGCCGTGGTGGTCGGTGGCGGTCTGCTCGGCCTGGAGGCCGTGGGCGGTCTTCGGCTGCTCGGGATGCGGACCCATGTCGTGGAACTGGCGCCCTGGCTGATGTCCCAGCAGATCGACGCCGGCGGCGGCCGGGTCCTCGCCCGGCTGATCGGGCGGCTCGGGGTACGGGTGCACTGCGGCCGGACCCTGCGCACGGTCGAACCGGGGCCGAACGGGCGGGTGCGCGGGGTGGCCCTCGACGACGGCACATTCCTGGACAGTCCGCTCGTGGTCTTCTCCGCAGGTGTTCGGCCCCGGGACGACCTCGCCGCCCCCCTCGGTCTCGCACGGGGCGAGCGTGGCGGCTTCCTGGTGGACGAACACTGCCGCACCGCGGACGAACGCATCTGGGCGATCGGCGAGTGCGCCGCGGTGGCCGGGCGCTGCATCGGCCTGGCCGCCCCCGGCTACCGGATGGCCGAGAGTGTCGCACGCCGGCTGCTCGACGGGGCGGGCCCCGCCTTCACCGGCGCCGACACCTCGGCCAGGCTGAAACTGCCGGGAGTGGACGTCGCCGGGTTCGGTGACGCCCATGCCCGTTCCGAGGGGGCGCTGGAGTTCATCCGGGACGACCACGGCACGGGCAGCTACGCCAAGGTGGTCCTCGCAGCGGACGGCCGTACCCTGCTCGGCGGTGTCCTCGCGGGAGACGCCCGCGCCTACCCGGCGCTACGGGCCCTGCTCGGCAGGGAACTTCCGATGGCACCGGAGCGGTTGCTCACCGAGGCACATCGCTGACGCGGGACACGCCGAACGACAGGACCGGCAAACATGAGCGGCCTGCCGGGCGCCCTGGAGAGAAGGGGCGCCCGGCAGGCTCTGCCGGGTCCACGCGTCCGGGGGGACAGGGAGGGCGGACCCGCGTTCCGGGGGGCGTCAGCCGTCGTAGGGACGGCGCGCCTTGGCCTCCTTGGTGGCCATCGCCCACCAGCCGAGCTTGTCCCACAGCACCTTCGCCGCCGCCTCGGCGTCGGTCGGGTCGATCAGCGCGCCGTTCTCGTCGAACTGCCCCCACGGGCCGTGGAAACTGACGGCGTCGCGCACCGGGACCGCGTGCAGCTCTGTGAAGATGTGCTTGAGCTGCTGGACCGCGCGCAGGCCGCCGGCCAGGCCTCCGTAGCCGACGAAACCGACCGGCTTCGCGTGCCACTCCATCTGTGTCCAGTCCGCGGCCACCTTCAGCGATGCCGGGAAGCTGTGGTTGTACTCCGGGGTCACGATGACGAAGCCGTCGGCCTCGGCGAGCCGCGCGGAGAACGCGCGGTGCATTTCGGCGACCTCGGGGGTCGGCTCGTCGGTGAGAGCGGTCGGCAGCGGGAAGTCCGCCAGGTCGATCAGGTCGGTCTCGATGTCGTCACGCTGGGCGGCGGTACTGATGAACCAGTTGGCGATCGTCGGGCCGAAGCGCCCCTTTCGGACGCTCGCCAGGATCACGGCCACGCGGATACGCTCGCTCGACATTCCAGTCCCCATTCACAGCTCCACAGCGGATCATTTGCTTGACCACCAGTGAAACAAACCCGCATGCGGGTTTTCAATCGGCATCGAAGATTTCGATGGGCCGGCAGGTCCGGACCTGCGGACCACGCGGCGCAGGCCCGCCGGGGGCCGGATGCGCCCTCGCGGTGCGAAGCGCGTCCGACCCCCGGCGGGCCTGCGACCGGTGCTCGCCGGTTGCCCTCCGTTGCTAGCGGGAGGCCTGCGGCGTCGCTAGCGGGAGGCCTGCGGCTCCCGCACGGCGTCCCGCTCCGCCTTGATGGACTCGGCCAGCAGACGGGCCAGTTCGAGCCGCTTGATCTTCGCGGTCGCGGTGCGCGGCAACTCGGCGAGGGTGCGCTGCAGCGGCTGGGCCAGCGGCGGCTGGTCGGCGACGGCCGCGGCCCAGCGGGCCGGGTCGAGAGGCTTGTCGTCACGGGTGCAGACGACCGGGATGGCCTCCTGGTCCGGCCCGGGCACGATGACCAGCTCCGTCAGCTCCTCCAGCCTGTGCAGCACCGCGTCCTCGATCTCGAGCGTGGAGTCGATGCCCGGGATGACGTCGACCTCGCGGTCCAGCAGGTGCAGACAGCCCCACTTGGTGCGGTATCCGACGTCGCCCCCGCGCCACCACTCGCCGATGACCTGCTTGTCGAAGCGTTCCTGCTCGCCGAAGTACGTCAGCGCACGGCCCGCCGTGGAGACGTCGATGTAGCCGGGAGTCTCCTTGGTCGGCGGCTTCCCGTCCCGGCTCACCAGCCGGTACTTGGTCATGCCGGGTGTCGGATAGCCCTGGCAGCGGCCGTCGGCCTTGAGGGCGTTCCGGCGGCGGTAGGTACGGGCCGCGAGCGGACCGCACTCGCTCTGTCCGTACACCTGCAGGAAGACGGGGTGGTCGCGGTCGGTCGCGTGCAGGAACTTGTGCATGGTGCTGGGGTGGATCGCGTCGAAGGTGCTGTTGAAGTACTTGACGTTGGAGATGGGCCGGCGCGGGTCGTCCAGCATCGCCTCCCACTCGAGGAACGAGTTGGGGTGGGTCTCCAGAACGCCTGGCCGGTGCTTGACGAGGACATCGGCCACGTGCGCCGGAGAGGCGTCGTTCATGAACACCATGGGCATGCCGCGCAACTGCAGTACGGCCAGACCGAGATACATCCGCGAGTGCACGTAGGACACGTGCATGGCGACGGTCTCGCGCTTGCGGATCAACCGGACGACCTTGTTCTGCCAGTTTCCACGGGCGCCGAGCGAACGCGCCGAGTGGACCACCAGCTTCGGGATGCCCGTGGTGCCGGAGGTGTGCGTCATCAGTGCCGGCTGGTCCGGGGCGAGCAGCACCGGCCGGCGCTCCGGCGCCCCGGCGAAGTCGGCGAGCGGGACGGCGCCGGGGTACGACCCCACAGCCGTGACGACCCGGGCCGTCAGCTCCGCGAGCGGCGAGTCGGCCAGCTCACCCGTCAGCTTGGCCTCGTCGGTGAGGAGCGTCGCGCCCTGGAGCCGCTGCAGGAGCTGGTCGATGGTGGCGCCGTCCAGGTGGGGCGAGAGCATCACCGGCACCGCGCCGATCCGGGCCACGGCGCAGGCGAGGACGGTGATGTCGAAGTTGGAGGTCTTGTAGATGGCGACATGCTCGCTGGGCCGCACCCCCGCGGCCCAGAGCCGGTTGGCGGTCTCCGCGACATGGCCGGCGAACTCCCTGACGGTCAGCTTGCGGCCGGCCTCGGGGAAGGCCTCCATGTCGTGGTCAAGGGTGATCGGGGTATTGCCGTGCTTTACGGCGGCACGGTCGGACATCACCCCGAGGTACAGGAACTTCTTGCTCTGCGGAACCTTGAACATCAGGATTTCTTCCCCATCTTGAAGTCGACTCGCGAACTCAGGCATCTCTCCACATAAATTGCCACGACGCGCAGGCACGAAGAAGGCGTGACCGGATAATGCGTCAGCTCGGTCCGAACGGCCGAAAGGGTACGCAGGAGAAAGGCCGGACCGCCGCGGCGCGGTCCGGCCTTCCCGGAATGGTGCGAGGAGGCGCCTTCACGCCTTGCGCAGGCCCGTCCGCAGGGCCTCGGCCACCTCGAGGGTGCGCACGGTCTGGTAGCCGACGGCAGCCAGGTTGTCGTCCGTGACGTTCTGCGCCAGGTGCCCCGGAATGGCCTGCAGTCCGGAGGTGGCGCTCACGCCGTAGGGGTTGCCGTTGCTCGGCGTCAACAGGATGTCGTCGGTCACGCCGGGCGGCACGATGATCGCGCCCCAGTGGTAGAAGACGTTGCTGAGGGACAGGACGGTGGACTCCTGGCCGCCGTGCGGGGTACCCGTCGACGTGAACACGGACATCGCCTTGTTCATCAGTCCGCGCCGGGCGTGCAGCTCGAAGGTCTGGTCGATGAAGTGCTTGAGCGGTCCGGCGAGCAGGCCGTACCGGCCCGGGGTGCCCCAGACGACAGCGTCGGCCCAGTCCAGGTCGTCGATGGTGGCCACCTCGACGTCCCGGCTCGAACTGACGTGCTCGGCGTTCGCCTGGGACCATTCCTTGTAGTTGGGCGCGAGCGGCTCATCGGTGATCTCGGCGACCCGGCGAAGGCGCACCTCGGCGCCGGCTTTGTCGGCCGCCTCCGCCGCGGCGACGGCCATCCTGTGAATATTGCCGGTGGCCGAGTAGTAAACGATGGCGACCTTGGTCATGAGCGCAGTGCTCCTTTGCTGGGGTGCGCGCGCCGAAGCCGGCGGCGAACTCAATTCCTGCTGGCTACTGTATCGACGACATATCCTGTCGTGGACAGCGGCACCCGTCAGGAGAATGCGAATAATCCGTCAAGTCAGCCGTGCTCGACGCCGGGCGGGTTGTCGATGACATAGCGCCAGAGCCCGTCGGAGCCGCGCCGCGCCACATCGGTGGCCGTACCCTCGATGTGCACCTGCTCACCGTCCGGATTGGTGCCGTCGATGACGAAGTCGCCTATCACCAGGGCGATGTCGTCGTAGACGTACGTGTGCCGGACCGAGATGTCTATGGGGACGCCGAGGCTCAGAAAGCTGCTGGTGGCCTGGCGGCGTCCATCGCCGGTCACGACGACGCCGGGGGTGAGCACGCGGACCGCGTCGGGCTCGAAGAGCCGGTCGATCGCGTTCAGATCCTTGGCGTTGAAGGCCTCCACGAAGACTTCGGGCAGTTGTGACGGATCACTGACGGCCATTCTCGCTCCTGTGTGAAGAGATCGGTCGGAGGACGGCAGAGCGCCCTTCCGTCCCCGTCGCTGCGCAGGGCGGGGCCGGAGTCAGGCTTCGCGGTGCGTGCGGTTGCTCCGTCGTGCGGTGGGTGGGTGGTTCTGCTGCTGTTTCGTGCGGTGGATCGCCGAGCCGCAGACCGGTCGAGCGGGGCGTCAGTCGAGTTGGACGCCGGTGCTGCCCTCCGGCAGTACCGGCGGAGTGGGCAACCGGTCGAGACGGAAGCCGAAGTACTTCTCGTACGCGGCCAGGACGGCGGCGTCGTCCGTCAGCACCTGCCGCGTGCGCTCGCCCCCCTCGGTGCGCGTGAGCACATTGCCCTTGAGTGTGACGCGGCCCTCGCTCGTGGGCAGCGAGCAGAACAGGTCCTGGCGGAAGGGGGAACCCGGGAAGGTCCGGAACCACCACAGCGTGGGGCCGAAGTCCTCGATCCGGCACGGCCTGGGGTCCACCAGGTACAGCGGTGTTCCGTCCAGGGTGAGCTCAAGTCCACCGCCCGTCTCGGTCAGCTCGTAGCTGCCGTGCGGATCCTGCTGCGGCCCGGCGACGCCGATCCGCAGCGGCCGCCGGCTGTTGCGCCGGAACCCGGCGTCGACGAGCCAGGAGGAGCCGTCGGGCAGATCGACCCGGAGCACCAGATGGCCCTGGCGCGAGCCGAGACCGTCGGGCCGGTGGACCTGCGCGGGCAGGATGCTCACGGTGTAGCCCAGGGCTTCGAGGAGGAGCCCGAGCGCCGGGTTGATCTCGTAGCAGCCACCGCCACGGCGCAGGTGCACGATCTTGTCCAGGACCCGTTCGTCCATGACGATGTCCGTGCCCTGGTCGATGTGGTAGTCCAGGTTCTCGAACGGCACCGAGAGGACATGGCGTTCCTGCAGCCGCCGAAGCGCCGCCAGATCGGCCCGCTCGGGACGCTCGGCCCCGATGCGCTCCAGATAGGCGTCCACCAAGCTCTCGCCGATCACGACGTCCTCACTTCCCGTGCTTCCCGTCCCATTTCCCGTCGCTCCTGCCGCGTCCGGCCTCAGCCGGCGGAGGGGACGGGGACGGACACGGTGGCGGCGGTGGTGAGCGCCGCGGCGACTTCGATCGTGCGGCGGGTCTGGTAGGCCATGGCGCCGACGTTCTCCTCGTGGATGAACCCGGGGCGGTTGCCCGCGACGGTGCCGGCGCCGTAGGGGTTGCCGTTGTTCTTCTCGTACAGGACGGCATCGGTGGAGCCGGTTGCCACGATGACCGAGCCCCAGTGGCAGATCGCGTTGTGCAGGGCGAGGATCGTGGTCACCTGGCCGCCGTGCTCGGCGGAGCCGGAGGCGAAGGCGGAGACGGCCTTGTTGAGCAGCTTCCCCGGGATGGAGAGCGACGAGGTGGTGTTGATGAACTGCATCAGCTGTGGCGCGGCCAGACCGAAGTGGACCGGCGAGCCGAGCAGGATGGCGTCCGCCCACTCAAGGTCGTCCAGGCCTGCCTCGGGTATGTCCGCGGTGGCTGCGGCGTGCTCCTCCGAGCCGGCCCGGCCGGTGGCGGCGAACTCCGCGACCCGGCGCAGGCGGACCTCGGCGCCCTCCTTGGCCGCCGCCTCGGCGGCGGCCACGGCGAGCCGGTGGGTCGAGCCGGTCGATGAGTAGTAGATGACGGCGACATTGGTCATGGCCATGGGCTCCTGAACATACGGAAGGTGCGGCGGATGGGGACGCAACGAATGGTGTTGCGGCGGGCCGGGGCGTCGCAATGACGTGCCCGGCAGTACGTCAAGTCCTGCGTGCGGCCCGCACGGCGAGGCCGACGCCGAAGGCGGCGACGGCGAGAGCCACCGCAAGCGCCAGCGCGAGCTGCCCGAACCCGTCGAAGAGTCCGGGGAGTTGCGCCCCCGCCCCGGCGCCCACGTTCAGCGTGAAGCCGTAGAGGGCGATGGCGGTGGTCTGCGCGGCCCCGGCCTGGCTGCCGACGGCCTGGATGAGGGCGGGACCGAGCGTGGAGAAGCCCAGCATGAAGACGAACAGGGCCCCACCCAGAAGCACCGCGTCGCCGCCGCCCCAGCCGACTGCGAGCATGGCGGCGCCCGTGACGGCGAGCGCGCCGAACGCACGGTGCGAGGCCCTGAACCGGCCCAGCGCGGGCGCGAGCAGGACCGCGATGACCAGCGCCGGCAGGGCGCTGGCACGCAGCGCGAGCATGGCGGCCCCGCTGTCCGCCACCTCCGGCGGCCCGTAGAGCTCCACGCCGGTGTAGAGCGCGGTGAGGGCGCCCGCGCCGACGAGGATGACCAGGTACAGCGGCACGACGCGGCCCGACAGCGCGCCGCGGGTGGCGTCGCGGTCGGCGGCGGGCCGCACGACGGCGGGCACGAACGGCGGGTCGGGCAGCAGCACCCGCCAGGTGAGGGCGGCACCGGCCAGCAGCAGCGGCACAGTCACCCAGAACACCGCGGTCCAGCCGAGCAGCGACTCCAGGAGCTGCGCCTCGACCTGGCCGAGTACCACGGTGGCGCCCATGCAGGCGGATACCACGGTCAGGGCGAGTGGCACGCTCTCCTTCGCGACGCGTGCGTGGACATACGCGTACGCCATCGGGATGAAGGAGCCGGCGAACAGCCCCTGGAGGGCGCGCAGTGCGACGCCGGTGCGCAGGTCGGGGACGAGCGGTACCAGGGCCGTGACGACGGCCATCGCGAGGACGTTGGCGACCATCACGGTGCGCCGCCCCCAGCGGTTGGAGAGCGGCCCGCTGACGAGCGAGCCGACGGCGTGGGCGAGTGCGAAGGCGGTGGTGGACAGGGCGGCCGACGCGGTCGGGACCTGCCACGCGTCCGCGATCTGCGGCATCAGCGGGATGGTCACATACATCTGCCCGACCACGAGCACGCCCATGAGGGACACCGTTGCCACGGTCGCGGCGAGCGGTGCCGTCTTCGAAGTCGCCTCGAGGACCTTTGAGTTCGGCATACAACGATCCTCTGGGCGGGCGGGTGGGCAAACAACCCGGGACACCGTCATCCGTCAGGTCGCCGCGCCCGGCCCGCGTGTCACGGAACCGCCGAACCCCCGCACCACGGGGGACTTGGGTGCGGGGGCTGCATCCGGGCGCGTGCCGGGGACCGGCGACGACCGCTCCGGACGGCGGGTCAGACCTGGACGGTCTGCGGCTCGTCGGAGGCCGGGGTGGCCTTCGGAGCCGAGCTGACGGCCTTCTTCTCCGGCTTGGAGAGGCCGAGGGAGACCAGGGCGGTCAGACCGATACCCGCCGCGGCGAGGAAGATCGCGGTGCGCAGGCCGTCGGTCGTGGCGGTGGTGAGCGCCCCGCCGCTCAGACCCTCCAGGCCCGAGTTGGCGACGGCCACCAGGATGGCGAGGCCGACGGCGCCGCCGATCTGCTGGGTGGTGGAGGCGGTGCCGGAGGCGATGCCCTGCTCCATCGGGTCGACACCGACGGTGGCGGCACCGAACATCAGGGTGTAGCCGGCGCCCTGGCCGATACCCATCACGATCATGCCCGGGACGAGTGCCAGGTAGGAGGTGTCGGTGGTCAGGGTCAGACCCACGATCACGGTGCCGACCAGACCGATGACCAGGCTGGCGATCATGATCGCGCGGATGCCGTACCTGGTGGCGAGTCGGCCCGCGGTCTGGGCGCCGACGGCGATCGCGACCATCGGGACCAGGAAGGCGAGGCCGGTCTCCAGGGCGCTGTAGCCCTGCACCCCCTGGAAGTAGACGGTGAGGAAGTAGAGCAGGGTCCCGAACGTGGCCATGTAGAGGAAGGTCACGGCGCTGCCGGTGCTCAGATTGCGGTTGCGGAGCAGGCGCATCGGCATCAGCGGGTCACTGCTGCGCTGCTCGATGACGAAGAACGAGACCAGCAGAACCGCACCGACGGCCAGGGCACCGAGGACGGTCGAGGAACCCCAGCCCGACTCGGGGCCCTGGACCAGGGCGAAGACGACGGCGGTGGTGCCGATCGTGGCGGTGAGCGCGCCGGCCAGGTCGAAGCGGCGACGAACCTCGCCGAGCACGTCCCGGGCGATCAGGGGAACGGCGAACAGGATCGCGACGAGGGCCAGCGGGACGTTGACGAAGAAGACCGACTCCCAGCCGAATGCCTCGGTGAGCACTCCGCCGAGCAGCGAGCCCACGATCATGCCGGAGCCACCGGCGGTCCCCCAGACGGCGAAGGCGCGGTTGCGCTCCTTGCCCTCGGCGAACTTGGTGGAGACCAGCGTCAGCGTCGCCGGGAAGAGGAAGGCGCCGCCGACGCCCTGCACCGCGCGGGCGGCGATGAGCAGTTCGGGCGAGGTCGCGAGGCCTCCGACGAGCGAGGAGACGCCGTACAGGGACAGGCCGAGGATGAACATCCGGCGCGGGCCCCACAGGTCGCACGCACGTCCGCCGAGGAGCAGGAACCCACCGAAGGCGACCGCGTATGCACTGATCACCCACTGCAGGTTCTGGGCGGAGAACCCGAGATCGGAGCCGATCTCCGGCAGGGCGACGTACACGATGTTGTAGTCGATGGAGATGATGAGCTGGGCGAACGCCAGCAGCGCCAGGAGGAGACCCGGCCGGCGACGCGGCGCCTCGGTGACGGCGCCTGTGGCCGAAGACGGCATGACTGTGCCTTTCCATACGGGGTGGGAAACGGGGGGCGGTCCCTGGGGCGGGCCCGCGGTCGTTCCGGACGTGGTCAGTTCCGGTCGAACCAGTGGCGTACGTAGTCGGAGGCGGCGGGGTCGGCCCGCCGCACCTCGGCCGCGAGGTCGGCCACGGTCCTGGCGGCGAGCTGCCGCCGCCAGGCCAGATCCGCCAGGGAGAAGGCCCTGGCGACCGTGCACCGGGTGCGGTGCTCTTCCGGCGCGGCGAGTTCACCGGCCGGACCCCGGTGGCGGATGCCGGTGCACAGGAATGCCTGCGCGGAGCCGTCGATGGCCGCTGCCACATCCATCAGGGAGATCTGGTCCGGCCCGCGGCCGAGACGGAAGCCGCCTCGCGGGCCGGATCGGGACGAGACGATGCCGGCTCGTCCCAGAGCGTTCAGCTGCTTGTTCAGATAGGCGGTGGGCAGCTCGTAGAACGCGGCGAGCCGCGCTGCCGTGACCGCCTTCTCAGGTGCGATCCAGGAGAGGTTGATACAGCAGTGCGCTGCCCATTCGACGCCCTCTCTCAGCTTCATGTCGTCGACGTTATGCGTCCGGGATGTCCACCAGAAGAGCCGCCCGAATTAAGTGTCAGGTTCGTTTCCCCGGCGGTTCCGAGGCGCTGTCGCGGGTCGCCCGTGGCGGGCCGCTGATCCGTCAGAACGGCCCTCAGCTCCGTCTCCAGGCGCCCCAGATCGGCCTCGTGACCGTGCGCCGCGATGTGCCCGTCGGGTCGCACCAGGTAGTACCCGGGCCCACCGCAGCCGGTCGCGGCTCGCAGTTCGCGGCGCCTCAGGACGACCGTGCGCACCCGCGCGTCGTACCGGTGGACGACGTGTCCGGCCTCGGTCAGCCAGGCCGCGTCGGACGGCACCAGCACCAGGGTCCAGGCGTGCGGGTCGACGGCCGGCCCCGAGATGCCGTGGGCGACCGCGTGCCGCCTCGGGAAGACGGCCCCCGGCTTGAATCCGCCGGGGACGCGGTCACGCAGCTTGCAGCGGGTGAGACCGGAGGGCCGCTGGCTGTCGCGCACCGGCGGATAGGCGAGTCTGCGTCCGGCCATCACCGGCGTGTAGAACCGGGTGACCGCGCCGGTGCGCTCGAAGAGGCTGAACGCCGCGTCTCGGGCCCAGACCTTGGCGCGGCTGTCGGCCACCCACGCCCGGGTCTGCAGGTCGGTGTCGCGGACGATCTGCCGGGTGGCCTCGGAGCGTTCGGACCCGTAGGTCTCCAGCAGCGTGGCGGGTGACTCGCCGCGGATGACCGCGGCCAGCTTCCAGCCCAGGTTCTGGGCGTCCTGCAGGCCGTTGTTCATGCCCTGGCCGCCGGCCGGGCTGTGCACATGTGCGGCGTCGCCCACCAGGAAGACCCTGCCGGCCTGGAAGCGGGACGCGTGCCGGGCGTGCACCCGGAACACCGCCTGCCAGACCGCCTCGCTCAGCCGCACCCCGCGGGGGCCGCGCTCGTCGACGAGTTCCTGCATCAGATCGAGGGTGACCTCGCCCCTGCCCTGAGGCATGACGGACAGGAAGCGGTGGACCCCGTCCGGCATCGGCACGATGACCAGCGCGCCGCTGGGTGCCTGGTAGAACAGGCACTCGTCCCGGGGAAGTTCACCCTCGATGCGGGCGTCGATGAGAGCGAACGCCATTTCGTAGGTGCTGCCCTCGAAGCCGATGCCGAGCTGGCCGCGGACCGCGCTGCCGGCGCCGTCCGCGCCGACGACGAACGGCGCGCGGATGCGCTGCACGACGCCGTCGGCGTCCTCCACGACCGCGGTGACACCGTCACTGGCCGCGAGGTCTCCGGAGAAGTCCAGACGCTCCAGGGCGAGCAGCCGCACGGACCGCTCGACCTTGCCGCCCAGCTCGTGCAGCCGCCGGGTGAGCAGTCGTTCGGTGTCGTGCTGGGGCAGCACCCGGCAGGCGGTGTCCTCGGTCAGCGCGAACGAGGCGAGCGGCTTGCGCTCGGAGAAGTAGCTCAGCCGGTTGACCTGCACGGACTCCTGGTGGACGCCGTCCCCCAGGCCCGCGTCCCGGAGGATGTCCAGGGCGCGGGGCCAGACGGACAGCGCCTTCGGGGTGGTCACCGGCTCCGGATTGCGGTCGATGACGCGGACCCGGATGCCGCGGCGCAGCAGTTCGACGGCGGTCAGCAGGCCGGAGGGGCCCGCGCCGACGACAAGGACGTCGAAGTCGTCCGGCGCGGGCGATTCGTTGTCGTTCATCCCACTCATTCCGTCCGCACGCCGGCGGTGACGCCGAGGCCGGGCTCCTTGGGCAGTCGGTCCAGGCCGATGCCGAAGTGCTTCTTGTACGCCGCGAACACCTCGGCGTCGTCGGTGAGGGTCTGCTTGCTGCGCTCCTGTCCCGCGACCCGGCTCATCTGGGTGTTGCCCTTGAGGGTGACCAGGCCGTCGGTGGTGCGAATGGAGCAGAACAGCCCCTGGAGGAACGGCGACTCGGGGGAGGTGCGGTACCACCACAGGGTGGGGGCGAAGTCCGCGACACGCACCGTGCGCTCGTCTACCTGGTAGAGCGGCTTGCCGCCGAGGTGGATGTCGACGGTGCCGTTGTCGGCGTCGGACAGCTGGTACGTGCCGTGGGGGTCCTGCTGCGGCTCGCGGGAGCCGAGGCGCAGCGGCTGCCTGCTGTTGCGGCCGAAGCCGACGTCGACGAGCCAGGCCTCGCCGTCCAGCCACACGCGCAGCGCCAGATGGCCGAGGAGCGGGCCGAGGCCGTCGGGGCGGTGCACCCGACCCGGCAGTATGTCGACCTGGTATCCGAGCGCCGTCAGCAAGTAGGCGAAGGCGGGGTTGAGTTCGTAGCAGCCACCGCCGCGGTTCCTGCGGACGATCTTCTCCAGGACGCGTTCGTCCATGAAGATCTCTTCGTCCAGATGGTAGTCGAGGTTCTCGAACGGCACGGACAGGATGTGGCGGTCCATCAGGTGCCGCAGCCCTTCGAGGTCGGCCTCGGCGGGCCGGGTCGCACCGATACGGCGCAGGTATTCCTCCATGATGTCGTCCAACATCACTGTCTCCTTGTGTGTACGTGGGATCGGGGTGGGGTGTCGCGGGATCGAGGGCTGAGTCGCGGGATCAGTGGGCCCGGCCGTGCTGCGGGCCCTGCCAGGTGAGCAGTGACAGGCCCATCGCCATCCCGCCGCCGAACGCGGCGAGCAGGACGAGGTCGCCGTCGGCGAGCTCCCCGGACCGCGCGGCCAGGTCGAGGGTGACGGGTACGGAAGCCGCTCCGGTGTTGCCGAACTCCTCGTAGCTGACGCGGGTGCGTCCGTCCGGGATGCCGAGTGCGGCCGACATGTCGTCGAGCATCCGCCCGTTGGCCTGGTGCGGCACGAAGTGGGCCAGGTCCTCGATGCGGTGGCCGGCCTCCGTGACGAACTCGGCGATGGCCGGAACGACGTTGGTGTTCACGAAGTCGCGGACCCCGCGGCCGTTCATGGTGAAGTACTGGAGCCCCGCGGCGAGGGTCTCCGCGGTGGCCGGGAACCGGCTGCCGCCGCCCGACACCTCGATCAGATCGCGGTCGGCCGCGAAGCTGGCCAGTCGCCCGGCGACGAGGCCACGTCCCTGGCGTGCCGGACCGATGACCACGGCGCCGGCACCGTCGCCGAAGAGGACGGCGGTGCGCCGGTCCTCGGGGTTGAGGATGCGCGAGTAGATGTCCGCTCCGATGACCAGCGCGTACCGGGAATCGGCACCCTTGAGCATCTGCTCGGCGGTGTTGAGGGCGAAGAGGAAGCCGCTGCAGACGGCGTTGACGTCGAAGGCGGCGGTGCCGGCGGTGGCGCCGAGGCCGTCGGCGACCACACATGCGGTGGGCGGCTGCGGGTAGTCCGGTGTCGACGTCGCGACGATGACGAGTGCGAGCTCGGAGGCCCGGACACCCGCGGCCTCGAGCGCCGCCCGGCCGGCCACCACGGCCAGGTCGGAGGTGGCCTCGTCGGGCTTGGCCCGGCGGCGGTTGCGGATGCCCGTCTTGCCGAGGATCCAGGAGTCGGTGACCCCGGCCCGCGCCCCCACCTCCGTGTTGTTCACGACGTGGGACGGAAGACAGGATCCTGTGCCCAGGATGGCTGTGCCGGAAGACGGCCGGCCGGACCGTGCAGTGCCCGTAGTGATCATTGTGTGACCCTTCCTTGAGAGTTCGGGTCTCCCCGCGCAGCAGATGCTTCCCGGGCCGGAACACACGGGCAAAGCACGGCCGGCGAACCCGTCAGGTAGTCGGGGAGTACGTCAGGTAGGAGCCCTTCGCCTGCTGCGGGACGGCGAGTGGAGCCGGGGACAGCAGTGCGGAGACGAGGCCGGCGATGATCGGTACGCCGTTCTGGGTGAGGACCGACTCGGGGTGGAACTGCATGGAAGCGAAGTGCTCGCCACGCAGCGCGTGCACCTCGCCGTTCTCGAGGTCGCGGGCGATCTCGACCGGGCCCACCCCGGTGGCCTCGACCCTGTCCTCCTCGGTTCGGGCGGCGAACGTGTTGTAGAAGCCCACGCGTTCGCGCCTGCCGAACAGGTCGATGTCACGCTGTACGCCCTGGTTGGGCACGGTCCTGCGGACCAGGTCGAGCCCGAGCTCCTGGCTGAGCACCTGGTGGCTGAGGCAGATCGCGAGGAACGGCAGCCGCTCGTCGAGCAGCCTGCGTACGGCGCTTCGCAGATGGGCGATCTTGGGATGGCCGGTGTCGCGCGGATCACCCGGTCCGGGGCCCATCACGACGAGGTCGTGACCGGTGAGGTGGTAGGTCTCGTCGTAACGGCTGACCGTCACCTCCAGTCCCAGCGACCGCAGTTGATGACCGATCATGGAGGTGAATGTGTCCTCCGCGTCGACCACGAGGACCTTGCGGCCCGTGAGTACCGGCTGCTCCGGGGTGCGGGACGCGTCCTCGTCGAGCCAGAATCCGGAGATGGTCTCGTTGCGCCGGCCGAGCGCGCCGAGGACGTCGGGGTGGGCGGCGAAGCGGGTGGGCCCGTCGGCCTCCAGGGCCGCGATGAGGCCGGCGGCCTTGGCCCGTGTCTCCGCGACCTCGGACTGGGGGTCGGAGTGGCGGACGAGGGTGGCACCGACACCGATCCGCACCCGGCCGCCGGCGTCGATGTCCGCGGTGCGGATCAGGATGGAGGAGTCGAGGGTGCGGCCGCCGTCGCCGTCCCGGCCGATGAGCGCGAGAACGCCGCTGTAGTAGCCGCGCCCCTGTTCCTCGTACCGCCCGATGACCTGGCAGGCGCTCTCCAGCGGAGAGCCGGTGACGGTCGGGGCGAACATGGTCTCGCGCAGGATCTCCCGGGGGTCGGCGGTGGTGCGACCCTCGATGAAGTACTCCGTGTGGGCGAGCCGGGCCATCTCCTTGAGGTACGGCCCCACCACCCGGCCGCCGCGCTCGCAGATCCGGCCCATCATCTTGAGCTCTTCGTCCACGACCATGTACAGCTCGTCGGCTTCCTTGCGGTCGGCGAGGAAGTCCATCACCTCGGGCAGCACGGGACCGGATGCCGGGTACCGGTAGGTGCCGCTGATGGGGTTCATCACGGCGGTGCCGTCGTGCACGCTGATGTGACGCTCGGGCGTGGCGCCCACGAGGGTGCGGTCGCCGGTGTGGACCAGGAACGTCCAGTACGCGCCCTTCTCCCGCTCGAGGAGACGCTTGAAGAAGGTCAGCGCGCTGTGCGGGGTGTAGTCGGTGATGTCGAGCGTGAAAGTGCGCTTGATGACGAAGTTGGCACCCGCGCCGGTACCGATCTCGTCCGCGACCACCCGGCGCACGGTCTCGGCGTAGGCGTCGTCGGACACGTCGAAGTGACCACCGGTGGTGTGCAGCGGACCGTCCGGCATGCGTTCCTTGGCGGTGGCGAGGTCGACCGTGGACTGGCCGGTGACGCTCAGCGCCACCAGGTCGGCGTCGTCGTGGGTGCAGGCGTAGCCACGCTCGGCGATCTGCCGGAAGGGCACGAGCGCGAGCACCTCGTGCCGAGGTGTGCCGTCCGGCTCACCCGGCTCCGGCAGTGGTATGCCCGCCAGTGCGTCGGGCGTGGAGACGTCGCCGACGAGTACGTCCAGGACGTCGGCGTTCCGCTCCGGCCGGTGCAGCAGGGCGAAGGGCGGGGGCTCGGGCCTCAGGATCTGCCCGAACAGGTCGGCGGTGTGCGGCCCGTTCTCCGGGGTGCCGGTCATGCGAATACCTCCTTTGCGGTGGTGACCACCGCGCAGCGCCGGGCCGCGTACTCGACGGCCGTCCGGTGGTGGCTCTCGTCGAAGTCGGCGACGGCGTCGGCGACGAGGAACGTCTCTATGTCGTGGCTGAAGGACTCGATGGCAGTGGTGAGCACGCCGACGTGGGCGTAGACGCCGCACAGGATCAGCTGGTCCCTGCCGTGGAAGCGCATCCGGGTGAGCAGATCGGTCTGGAAGAAGGCGCTGTAGCGCCACTTGGTGAGCAGCCAGTCGCCGGGACCCGGCGTGAGCGGCTCGACCACCTCCCGGTCGGCGGGAGCCGGACGCATGCCCGGTCCCCAGAAGTCCTTGAGGAGGCCGCGCTGGTGCTCGCTCATGCCGCCCGGCTGCGCCGTGTAGGCGACGGGTACCCCGAGTTCGGCCGCGCCGCGCCGCAGCACCGACGCGTTGTCGACGAGCTGCGTGCGCAGCGGATCGGGGAAGGGCTCCAGGAAGTAGCGCTGCATGTCGTGCACGAGCAGCACCGCGCGGGCGGGATCGACGTTCCACTGCGCCGTGTTGGCGGGGAGGTCTCCCGGCGCCGGCAGCGGATACGCCTCGATGGTCGGTAGGCCGGCCATGGTGTCCTCGTTTCCTCTCTCGGTACGTGTACGTGCTGCGGGTCTGCTCGGTGGAGGCGTCTCAAGCGCCCAGCCCGGCGCCGCCGTCGACGGTCAGGGTGTGCAGGGTGATGTGGGCCGCCTCGTCCGACAGCAGGAACGCCACGGCGTGCGCGACGTCCTCGGGGCTGGCGAGTTTCCTCAGCGGTATCCCCACGCGGAACGCGTCGGGGCGGCCGTCGATGGTGCCCCGTGGCCCGGAGTCGTCCCGCCACATCGAGGAGAGCATCGGGGTGTCGGTCGACCCGGGGGCGACGATGTTGCAGCGGATCCCGTACCGGGCGACCTCCAGGCCGAGGCTCTTGGTGAACATCTCGGCGGCCGCCTTGGACGCGGCGTACGCCGCCATTTCGCTGCGCGGGGTGGCGGCCGCGTTGGACGCGACGGTGACGACGGCGCCGCGGGCACGCGGGACCATCCGGTTGACGACGGCCCGGGACAGATGGAAGACACCGGTGGTGTTGACGGCGAAGGTGCTGTTCCAGTCGTCGTCGGACATGGTGCTGACCTCGCCGAGACGCAGTACGCCGGCGGCGTTGACCAGGAAGTCGATGGCGCCGAAACGCTCTTCGACGGTGCCGACGACCGATTCGACGTCCGCGCTGTCGGTCACGTCGGCGGGGAACGCGACCGCGGGAAGCCCGTCGGCGGTGAGTTTCTCCACGCTCTCGCGCAGCCGTTCGCCGTCCCGGTCGACGCAGGCGACGGTCGCACCGCGCTCGCACAGGACCCGGGCGACGGCGGCGCCTATGCCGCCGGCGGCTCCGGTGACGACGGCCAGTTTGTTCTCCATTGCGCAGTTCTCCTTAGGTTCGCGACAGAGGGAAGCCCGGGCAGGAGTACCGGTCGAGGTCACTCGCGCCAGGCGGACACCACGGAGACGGCCTGTCCCGCGTTGAGCCGCGGGTCGCAGAACGTCGCGTACGCGTCGCCCACGAGGTCGACGGAGGCCTCGTTGGGCACGCACTCGGTGACGGCGTCGGGGGTCGTCTCCAGGTGCAGCCCGCCGGCCGTACCGCCGTTCTCGGTGACCGCGTACTGGAAGGCGACGACCTCGCGCTCGACGGTCTCCACGAAGCGGGTCTTGAAGCCCCCGGGTGTCGAGACGGTGTTGCCGTGCATGGGGTCCGTGAGCCAGATGACCGGGTGCCCTGCGGCGCGCACCGCCCGCACCAGCGGGGGAAGCGCGTCGGCCACGGTGTCCGCGCCCATCCGGGCGATCAGGGTCAGCCGGCCCGGCTCCCGCCGCGGGTCGAGCCGCTCGCACAGGTCGAGCAGTTCGGCCGGTGACATCTTCGGGCCGACCTTGCACGCCACCGGGTTGACGGTCTCGGCGAGCAGCGCGACATGGGCTCCGTCGGCCTGCCGGGTCCGCTCGCCGATCCACGGCCAGTGCGTGGAGGAGAGCAGCAGACCGTCGCCCTCCCGGCGCAGCATCGGGATCTCGTAGTCGAGCAGCAGCGCCTCGTGACTGGTCCAGACGACGGGGTCGATGGCGGCCTGCCGGTCCTGGCGGCGCCAGCCCAGATGGCGCATGATGTCGTCAGCCGCCATGTATCCGGTGAGCAGCCGCAGCGGGTCGGGCCTGCGCCCCTCGGGGGTGGGTTCCGGGCTGTTCACCATGTGACCGCGGTAGACGGGCAGTTCCACGCCGTCCACCTGCTCGGTGTTGTTGGAACGCGGCTTGCCGAACTGTCCGGCGACCCGTCCCACGCGCACCACCGGCTTCCCCGTGGCGAGACGCAGTGCACCGGCGAGCAGGTCGAGTACGGCGGCCTTGCGGGCGACGGCGCCGGGGGTGCAGTCGTCCGGGTCCTCGGCGCAGTCGCCGGCCTGCACCACCAGGGCCTCCCCCGCTGCCACCCGGGCCAGCTGGGAGCGCAGCGTCCGGACGCTGTCCGCGCTCACCAGAGCGGGCCGGTTGGCCAACTCGGCGCGGACACGCTGCACTTGGGGAAGGTCGTCCCACTGCGGCTGCTGCGGGGTCGGTCTGGCCTGAAGGTCCAGCAGGACGTTGTCCACGGTTTGCTCCTCCATACAGGTGCGGTGTGCGGATGGGGTCGTGCGGTGCGGGAACTCATCGAGGGGACCTCGACCGCCTACGGCGGTTCGAAGAGGCCGCGTGGTGCCGTACGGGCGGTTCGTACACGGCTCGGAGCGCCGTACGGCGGGCCCCGGACCGGGTGGGGCGGGTTCACGCGCTCGGCAGCCGGCTGACGAAGTCCCAGAACCTCAGATGCTGGAGCTGCGGTGTGACGGTCGCCGTCACCGAGGGGCCACCGAGGATCAGCGTGCTGGGGCTCTCGGGGGTGAACCGGGGCCAGTCGGGGATGTTCGGCGTACAAGGACGCGAGGTGCGGGCGAAGGCCGCGACGGCGTCGACGAGGATGTCGGAGAGCAGCCGTTCGACCGGTCCGTCGCCGAACACGGCGGCGAACTCCGGCAGTCGATGGGTGCCGAACAGGAAGGGCGAGGTGGCCTCGTGCGGCGTACCGAAGTGCGGCGCACGCGCCGGGTGCGCGAACTCCATGGCGTACCACGGTGTCGTGCCCTCTCGGGCGTGCCGCTCGGCGAAGCGGACGATCTGGTGCCGGAACATCAGGTCGCCCCAGACCTCGGTCCACAGCGCCCGCGGGTCGCACGGGCCTCCGGCGACGGCCGCGGCTTCCCGGTAGGTGGCGACACAGGAGTCGGCAAGGTCTCCGTCCGCCTCCGGCACCGCCAGCCGCATGACGTCCAGGACGGCCTTGCGCAGGGCGAGCGGGCCGTCGGGCGCGGAGGCGGGCTGCGGGGAGGCGGGCCCGGTGTAGAAGGACCCCTCGGTACGGGTGTGCACGGACAGCACGGGCAGGTTCACGGTCGGCAGTTCATGGGCGTAGTCCGGCATGGTGCGCCCGTCGACGACCGGCCCCCGGTACCAGCGGCCGCTGCTGACGACACGGTCGTCCGGGTCTCCCGCGAAGATCTCGTGCCAGGCTCGGCCGAGCAGGTCCGCCGGGACCGTGCGCAGTCCGGCCACCGTGCTGCCCAGTCGCCTCGCCAGGGTCTCGTAGACCGTGCGGGCATCGTCCGGAGTCAGCGAGGTGGCGGGAGCCAGAGCATGGCTGGGGCTGATCGGCACGATACGCCGGACCAGTTCACGCACCTGCGGCAGCAGGGCCAGCTGCCAGGTGGAGGCGCCGCCCGCGGATGTGCCGCACAGGGTGATGTTGCCGGGATCTCCGCCGAAGGCCGCGGCGTTGCGGTGCACCCAGTGCAGGAGCGCCAGTTGGTCCTGGAGCCCCCAGTTGGCGAACTCGCCCGTCTCGGGGTCGGTGAGGTCCTCGTGCAGTCCGAAGCCGAATGCTCCCAGACGGTAGTTGAAGGTGACGACGACGAGGTCCCCGCGGTCGGCCAGACGGGTGGCGTCGTACGCCGGCAGGCTGCCCGCGCCGGTGGTCCAGCCGCCGCCGTGGACATAGACCAGAACCGGACGTGAGCCCTGCGTGCTGGGGGTCCACACGTCGGCGTACAGCGAGTTCTCGCCACTGGCGGGCGACGGACGGTTCGGCAGGGGCTGCTGCCACGAGGCCAGCGCCGGCCGCACGGCCTCCCGCACTCCCCGCCAGGGCACCGGCGGCCGGGGGGAGGCGAAGCGCAGCGGGCCGACCGGCGGCCTGGCGTAGGGAACGCCGCGGAAGACCGTGACGCCGTGGTCGCGTACGCCGGCGACGAGACCGGCCGAGGTGCGCACCACCGAACGTCCGCCGGCCGACGCCGGCGAACGGGTCGCGGCCGCCTCACGGGCAGACCGCGGCCCAGCGGCGATCTGTAGCTTTCCAGCCATCGGAGCTCCTCGACACTCGGGCGGTTCGGTTTCCGCCGATCGTGTGTCGGGAGCTCTGAGGCGGCCAACGGAGCCTCGGCAATCCGTCAGATGGTGCCGTCAGTACGTCAGGTCCGGGATCCTCCGCTCCCCGGACCTGACGCAGCGACGTCGGCTCATCCGACGGGCCGGGTCACCGGTCCTAGAATGCGCCCGCGCTGGGGGCATGCCGCACGGGATCAGGCAGTGGCCCGCGCCTGCTGGTCGTGAGTCGCCACCATGGAGGTGTTCGCCGTTCCGGAGAGCACCTTGACCGCGTGGGCCGCCGACGCGAGCGTGGCGTGGCGGTGCCAGCCGCTGAAGGAGCGTCCCGAGAAGTCGCTGATGCCGACCTCTTCGGCGATCCGCGCGTAGTCCCGGTCGACCTGGCGGGTGAGCCGGGCCAGTCTCAGGAGCTGAGCCGGGTGGGCGCCCGCGATGTCGCTGAGCCAGAGCTCGGCCGGCCAGCGGCCCCCGCTCTCGCCGATGCCGAGCAGCACCATCTCCCGGGAGGAACGGCGCGCCGATCCGGGCCCCGCGGGCATCTCCACCCGGACGCAGGCGGCGAGTCCGGTGCGGACGGCATCGCCTCGGCCGGTCTCCTGCTGGATCACCGGGTGCCGCAGCGGGCGCGCCACCGTCATGATCTGATATGCCGTCAGCCCAGGCCGGATGCGAGGCAGGCCGGGGTCGGTCACGGTGAGGCGCTCCCCCGGGCCGATGCGCAGGAGCATCGGTGCCCCCGCCGCAGACAGGTGGCGTACGGTGCGCACCAGATCCGCCTCCCGGGCGTCCATGACGACCGGCCGGGTCGGCAGCCCCCACCCCTTGGTGATGCCGACGTACGCCTCGACGGCGC
Source organism: Streptomyces sp. NPDC049887 (assembly GCF_040656535.1). Taxonomy (NCBI): domain Bacteria; kingdom Bacillati; phylum Actinomycetota; class Actinomycetes; order Kitasatosporales; family Streptomycetaceae; genus Streptomyces; species Streptomyces sp. NPDC049887. The sequence goes on from NZ_JBFAMM010000013.1 coordinate 45,665, forward strand.
ACTGGTCGAGGGTCTCCGGCAGCGCCGTGTCCGGGATCGATGCCTGGCGCCGGCGAATCTCGTCGTCGAGCCAGGCCGCGGGGAGGTGCAACCGCCAGTTGACCGGCGTGCTGCTCTCGTCGGACACGGCCCAGACACCCACGGCCTGCTGCGCGTTCATGATCTGGCCGCGGTGGGCGCAGAAGCGGCGGTCCACGCCCACCGAACTGTCCCCGGCCTTCGGGATGACCAGCGGCCGCAGTACATGGGCCCGGGTCGGGGATATCTCCTCCATGTGCCGGGCGAGGGCCCGGCGCACCGGGGCCCAGTCCCAGGTGGAGCCGCTGATGAAGTGGTGCAGACTCTGCTCGGCCGACTCGCCCCCGAAGAGGGACGAGATGTTGCGAATCGACTTGCGCCCCTTGACTCCGAGCAGGCCCTGGACGTACTCGACGCCCTTGCGGCGCTGGTCCCTGCGTGGCAGGGAGGCGAAGAGCACCGAGCCGAGCTCCGCCAGGACGGTGGCCCGGTTCTCCACGTGCACGGTGCCGGGCCAGTCGCCATCCGTCATCCAGTTCTGCGGTCTCGTCGTTCGCATCGCAATCCACCTCGCCGCTCATTCCGGTTATCGGCCTGCGTAACGCTCTTGCAGGAGCTTCGACCGGCCCGTCCAAGGAGCCGCCAAGCGGCGGGAAAGAGCCAGGTCAGGTGGTACTTCAGGGGTTCGTGGGAGCCTCCGGGCGGGGTCCGTGAGGGGCCTCGGGCGGAGGGCCTCCGACGGGACTTCGCACGTGGGGATTCGGACGAGGCGGTTCGTCCGTCGGCGACGGGTCCGAGGCGTGAGCGAGGCGGGGCGTACAGCGCCGGGTTCGGGGCCGGCCCGTGTCCTCCCCGCGGCGCGCCGAGCCCGGCACGCCCCGGTACCGGAGCGATCTCCGCGGCCCGTACCGCGGCAGGCCGCCGCGGGGCCCGTGGGGACGTGAGGAGCCCTCCGACCGGCTGCCGGGCCGGTATCCGCTCCACCGGCCTCCCCGACACCGGCCCGTGCGGCCCGCCCGCTCCGAGCCGGTCCCGTCAGGCCGCCTCGGCGGACTGACGGGACCGGACCCGTTGCTCCGCACGCCCCAGGGCGGGCGGGAGGCACCAGCCGAGACCGAGCGCCGTGCGGTCGTCGGCCGCGTCGGCGGACGTCTCCCGGGGCGGGGGCGGTTCGATCTCGATCCCCGCCGGCACCACCAACCACGCCGGCGCGAGTTCCTGTTCTGCAGCACCCATTCCGCTTCCCCTCATCGGGTCGGTCGTGACCGGACGGGCCCGGCCACGGTCCCAGCGTCGAGCCGGCCGATCAAGGCAGGGCGAAGAGGCGGCCAAGCCCGGGCCACCGCACGCCCGCGCCTCACCCCGTGGCCGTGAACCGGCCGGCGCCGGAACGTCCGGTCAGGGGCAGGACACGGCCGTCCGCCGCCTCCTCGCGGGTCGTCGCCATCCGGATGAGGTCGTGGACCCGGAAGGTCATGGCCGCGGCCGTCGCCGCCTCTGCCTGCTCCGTCGCCATCACCACATGACGGTCCAGCAATTGACCCACGACGGACTGGGCGCTCCAGGTGTCGCAGTCGAGCAGCTCGCGGGCCTTCGCGATGTCGAACGGGCCGGGTGCTGCCGCGAGGAGGTGCAGCGCGCGGCGCAGCGGCGGGGCGAGCCTGGCGATGGCACCGGTCGCCCTGGCGAGCGCGTTGCAGGCGTCGTCGCGCAGTTCCGCCGCCAGCTGGTTCTCGTCCCGCAGACCGAGGGCGAGATCGGGGAGCGTCCACATCGGACGGGCCGCGAACTTCTCGCCCACCGCCCGCAGCGAGAGCGGGAAGTTGCCCATCAGCTGCACGACCTCCCGCAGCGCCGCCGTATCCCCGCCGACCCGCGAGGCCCCGGCCACGCGGGTGAAGAAGGCGGCCGCGTCGTCGGTGGTCAGCGGCGCCAGTGACAGACCTCGCGCACCGGTCAGTCCGGGCAGCCTGATCCGGGACGTCACCAGGACCAGGCTCCGGGTGCCTCCCGGCAGCAGGGGCAGCACCTGGTCGGTGCCCGCGGCGTCCTCCAGCAGCACCAGCAGCGAGCGTTCCGAGCTCCAGTCGCGGAAGACGGCGGCGAGTTCGTCGGCCGGTCCCCGGGGGTCCAGGTCTTCCGCCGCGCCGGCGGCCTTGAGCAACGCCCGCAGCACGGCCGCCGGTTCACGAGGTTCGTCCGCGCCGTCGTGCAGCCGGGCGTGCAGCCGGCCGTCGGGGAATCGGTCGCGCAGCAGGTGTGCGGCGTGCACGGCCAGGGCGCTCTTGCCCACGCCCGCAGGGCCGAGCACGGTCAGAACCCGTGGGCCCGGCTCGTCGAGACACCCGGTGATGAAGTCCAGCTCGCTCTCGCGTCCCACGAAATCGGCTGTCGGCGCGGGGATCTGGGACGCGACGGCCGGTGCGGTCCCGGCCCGGCCGGACGGCGCGACGGACCGCGTGGTCACTGCCTCGGCGGCGGCCTCGACGGGCGCCTCCGCGCCGAGCACGGTCCGCTGCAACTCCTGCAGCTGTTCCGACGGTTCGATGCCCAGCTCGTCCACCAGGCCCCGGCGCAACCGCGTGAAGGCGTCGAGGGCCGCCCCGCGCTGACCTGCCCGGTGTGCGGCCGTCATCAGCTGGGCGGTGAACCGTTCGTTGAGCGGATGGTCGGCGGTCAGCTTGCGCAACTCCCCCACCAGGGCCCGGTGACGTCCGAGTTGCAGCTCCGCGTCGATACGCAGTTCCAGTGCCCCCAGCCGGCTGTCGGCCAGATGGGCGATCTGGGCGGTGAGGAGCGGACCGGCCTCCAGGCCCGCGAACGGCTCGCCGCGCCACAGCCGGAGCCCTTCGCGCAGGAGTCTGGCGCCCTCCGCGGCATCTCCCTCGCTCAGGGCGATGCGTGCGCGGGCCACCTGGTGCTCGAACTCCCACAGGTCGAGCTCACCGGGGCGCAGCACAAGCCGGTAGCCGCCGGGCCCGGTCTCCAGCCGGTCGGTCCGGGTACCGACGGAGTCGCCGGGCCTGAGGGCCTGGCGCATCTGGTAGACGTACGTCTGCACGGTCTTGCGGGCGAGCCGCGGCGGCTCGCCCTCCCACAGCTCCTCGATCAGGGTCGAGGTCGAGACCAGCCGGTTGGCGTTCAGCAGCAGCGCCGCCAACGCCCGCCTGGCCATGGGCGCCGTCGGTGTTCGGTCCCGTCCCTCTGTGCGGACCTCCAGGGGGCCCAGTACCCCGATCCGCAGCGCCGCCGGTGCGGCGGCGGCCGAGGAGGCTCTGGGTGGAGTGGCCTCGTTCATGGTGTCTTCTCCCCTAGTCCTGTCCTGTTCCGTTCGTCAGCAGTGCCGGGATCGGCGATGCCGGCACCGCCGGACTCGAACCACCGCCGCAGCCGGGTTCGGCGGAGCTTGCCCGCGCCCGTCTTCGGAACGTCGTCCTTGGACAGCGGCACGACGTGGTCGACGCGCAACCCGAGCCGGTCGGCCACCCGTTCCCGGATCGCGGCGGCAGCACGCGAGGCGTCGGAACCGGGCCCGCCGCCGTTCCGGGGATGGAAGAACACGGCGAGTCCGTCCCGGCCCGCCACGGTCGAGGCCACCGTGTACGAGGGGGTGACGAAGTCGAGTTCCTCGGCCGCCGCCTCGACCTCGTGGCCGTGCCGGCCCGGCCCGCTGCCCGTCCCCTCGATGACATCGTCGGCGCGACCGGTGACGGTGAGGACACCGTCCTTGACATAGGCCAGGTCCCCGGTCCTGAACCAGCCGTCCGCCGTGAACGACCGGCGGTTCTGCGCAGCGTCGTCGTAGTAGCCGTGGGTGACCGACGCGCCGGTCACCTGCAGATGTCCCGGGGTGCCCAGGGGCACGGTGCGCCCTGCGGCGTCGACGCAGCGGACCGCTGTACCGGGCTGCGGGCGCCCGACGGCGACGTACCGCTCCTCCTCGGCGCCGGGCCCGGGAAACCGGCACTCCACCACCCCGGCAGCGGTCTCCGACATGCCCCAGCCGGGGAACATCGCGTCCGCGGGCAGTCCGAACGGTGCGAGCAGGTCCAGGAAACGCCGCACGACGGCACCGCGCACCGCCTCGCCGCCGTTGAGGATGTAGCGCAGCCGGCTCAGGTCCCAGCCTCGGCCGCCCAGGCGGTGTGCCTGGTCGTTGACGAGCCCGAAGGCGAAGTTGGGTGCCCAGGTGGTGCAGACCCGGTGCCGGTCGGCCAAGTCGAGCCAGCGCAGCGGGTCCTCCAGGACCCAGGCACGCGATGCGTGCACCTGGTGGGCACCCACGAGGACGTCGCGGACGTGGAACAGGAGGAGTCCGCCCGCATGGTCGAGCGGCATCCAGTTGAGACTTCTGGTGGAGCTGGTGAGCGCGTGGGCACGGGCGTTGGCGGTGCTGCGGCTGAGGATGTTGCGGTGGGTGAGGGTGACGGCCTTGGGCGCGCCGGAGGAGCCGGAGGTGAGCAGCACCAGCGCCAGGTCGTCGGGGCGCGCCGGATACCACGCGCGGTCGGCCCCGGGGCGGCGCAGCCGGTCCGGTGTGCCGAGCCAGGCACCGGCCCAGCGCGGGTCGGAGCGGGTGTCCGCGCCGATGCGCACGCCGCACCCGGTGATCGCCGGTGGTCTGCCGTACCGGGTCCAGACCGAGTCGAGGAGCAGGGGCGCGGCCTCGGTGTCCCCGGCCCCGACCAGGACGGGCACGAAGCCGCCCAGGACGCAGGCCCAGAAGGCGGCGACGAGATCGGGGGTGTCCGCGATCTGCAACAGGACCAGCTCCGCGGGGCTGACCCCGGCGGCACGGATACCGGCGAGCAGCCGCGCCGCCTCGTCGAGCAGTTCGGCATAGGTGCGGTGGGTCTCGCCGCCGTCGGCACCGATGAAGCGGAGGCCCTCGGGGGCGCCGGACACGGCCGCCCGGCAGAGCGCTTCGCCGAGGGTCGCGCAGTCGGGTTCCGGGGCGCGACCGCCGTCGAGGAGCGCGAGGCCCTGAGGGGGCGTCACAGTCCCGCCCTCTCCTTGCGGAACTCCCGTGGTGTGGTGCCGTACCGCTCGCGGAAGAGCCGGCTGAACCGGGACGCGCCGTAGAGGCCGGCCCGTTCACCGATCAGCGCGACGGGCAGGTGGTCCAGGGCCGGATCGGCCAGTTCCGAGCGGCAGCGCGCCAGTCGTTCGTCCCTGACCCAGCGGGCCGGGCTGATGCCGAACTCCTGGAAGATCTTCTGCAGATACCGCAGCGAGATGTTGTGGCGGCGGGCGATCACGACCGGGCTGAGGTCGGGTTCGGCGAGGCGTTCGCGCACGTGCGCCTGGATCCGGAGCATGAGGGCCTGTCTGGCGACCTCGGAGTCGGCCGCGACATCGCGCATGCGCTCGCTGAAGAGGGCCGCGGCGAGTCCGACGACGCTGCCGCCGAGCAGGTCGACCGCGGTCTCGACCTCCTTGCCGTGCCGGCAGAGTCCGTCGAGGAGGGTGGACAGCAGCGCGGCGAGCCCCTGGTCGCCGGCCCAGGGCTGCGCGGTGAGGTGCTCGGCCTCCGAGCCGCTGATGCCGACCAGCCGGTGCGGCACCATCACGTCGACCATGCGGAAGTTCTCCGGCATGATCACTTTGTACGGTCGGGTGGAGTCGAAGCAGATCAGCTGGGGGCTGCGGACCACGCCGTGCCGGCCGTCCTGGAACACCCAGATCTCTCCGGTCAGCGGGCGACACACGCGCAAATACCCGTCCCGCGCCGCGTCGATCCGATGGCTCGGGAGGACCAGCTCGCGCGGCCCGCCCCGCACCAGCGACACCGTCACCCCGCCGAACCGGTAGCGGGTGGTGGTGCCGTCGAGCGTCTCGCCGCACGCTTCGACGATCCGTACGCCGCCACGGTCGACGGGAGCCTTGCCGGCCCCCGTTGCCGCCGTCCGGTCATGTGGTGCCAGGGCTTCCACGCGTGGCATCCCAACCCCTCCTCATGCATGAGGACCCGGGGAGCCGACCCGGTGGGACGGCTCCGGCAGATCCCCTACATGAAAACATACCAGCATGCTGGTATTCAAACCTGATCGCACCTTTCGATCGCACGGGACCGACGAGGCATGTCCGGCGAGGGCGATCGGCTCACGCCACGCTCTGGTAGGCGCGACGCTCACGCAGCGCGGCCGCGACCGCCGCGCGAGCCTCGTGCCTGCGCCGCCCGGACCGGGCCAGTGCCCCCCTCTCCAGCCCGGTGGCCAGCTCCCGGTAGCAGATACCGAGTCCGGGCAGGGCGGCGAGCACCTCCCAGGCCTCACCCTCGTCGCGCGGCCCCTCTTCGGCACCGACCGCGGCCCGTGCCCCACCGGGCGCCGGCACCGCCCGGAGCACGTCCCACGCAACCAGGTCCAGACCGCCCCCGGGCGGCCGTGCACCGTAACCGGCCCTGTGCGCCGTCCCGTTGTCGTCCGGCGAGGCCGAGGGCGTGCCCCACAGCAGCCGTGGCGCCCTGGCGCCGCGCCGGGCCAGATCGGCCCAGCGGGCGCTGCCGAGGAGCTGAGCGTGGAGTGCGCACACGATCCGTGCGCTCGCCGGCGCCACCCGGCCCCGTACCGCGTCGGCCGCGCCCCCGTCCGCCTCCCCCAGCCGCCGCTCGACCGCCGCGTCCAGGCCGTCGAGGGCGAACGACAGGACCGGAGCCGCCAGGGCGAGGTCCCGCCCCGCCCTGGCGGCACGCTCCAGTCCGGCGAAACAGGAATCGACGACGCGGACGTACCGCTCGACGGAGTAGACGTTCGTGGCATGCACACCGATCCCCGCGGCCAGGCACTCCTCGACCGCCCCGAGCCCCCGCAGGGTCGCGGGGATCGCGACCAGCACATTGCTCCGGCCGACGGCGCGCACCAGCCGCCGCGCAGCGGCCACCGAGGCGTCCGCGGCATGCGCCAGACGGGGGTCGAGCGCGACGCTGACCTGCCCGTCCGCCCCGGCGGAGGTCTCGTGCAGCGGCCGCAGCAGGTCGGCCGCCCAGCGTGCGTCGTAGGCGAGCAGCTCCCCGAGCGCCGCGCCGGGAGAGAGGTCGCGCCACGCCAGGACGGCGAGATGGGGTGTGTACGCCGACCGGCCCGCGCTCCCGCCGGCGGCCGGGACGCAGCAGACGCCGCGTACCCCGTGCTCCCGCACCAGCCGACCGAGAGTCCCGTCGTACAGCTCCTGACGGCCGATCCCGTCCAACCAGAGCCCGCCGCCCGCCGACCTCACCGCACGGCCCTCCGCGCGGCGCGGAGCAGGCTGCTGCGGGCGGCCGCGGCCACCCGCTCGGGGGTGAGCCCGAACTGCTCGTACAGCCGCCGGTAGGGCATGCTCGCCCCGAACTGCTCGATGCTGACGGCCTCCCCGGCCGACCCCAGGAGGACGTACCAGCCGAGCGCCGAACCGGCCTCGACCGAGACCCGGGCCTCGACGTCCGGCGGCAGCACCGTGTCGCGGTACTCCTGGTCCTGCTCGGCGAACCACTCCAGACACGGCATGGACACCACGCGGGTGGCGACGGACTCCTCCTCCAGGATGCGTCGGGCCTCAAGGGCGATCGGGACCTCGCTGCCGGTCGCGATGAGGACGACGTCGGGGACTTCGCCGGTGGCCTCCGCGAGGATGTAGCCACCCCGCACGGCGCCCTCGGCAGAAGCGAGCCCGGAGGCCGGGGAGCGGTCCAGCACGGGCAGGTTCTGCCGGCTGAGGGCGAGCCCGGCGGGGCGGTCGGTGCGCTCGAGGATGCCGCGCCACACCGCGACCGTCTCATTGGCGTCCGCCGGGCGCACCACGTCCAGTCCGGGGATGGCGCGCAGCGACCACAGGTGCTCGACGGGCTGGTGGGTCGGACCGTCCTCGCCCAGACCGATCGAGTCGTGCGTCCAGACGTACGTCACGGGCAGCGCCATCATCGCGGCGAGCCGGACGGCGGGACGCATGTAGTCGGAGAACACCAGGAACGTCCCGCCGTACGGACGGGTGCCGCCGTGCAGCGCGATGCCGTTGAGGATCGCGGCCATCGCGTGCTCCCGGATGCCGAAATGCAGGGTGCGGCCGTGTCGGTGGCCCGGGAAGGCAGTTGTGGCGTGCTCCTCGGGGACGAAGGACGGCTCGCCCTTCATCGTGGTGAGGTTGGAGTCGGCGAGGTCGGCGGACCCGCCCCACAGTTCGGGCAGGGCACCGGCCAGGGCGGTCAGCACCTCGCCCGACGCCTTGCGGGTGGCGATCTGCTCACCGGCGGGGAACTCGGGCAGTGCCCGCTGCCAGCCGTCCGGGAGCCGGCGCGCGCTGATCCGATCGAACTCGGCGGCCCGCTCCGGCTGGGCGGTCCGCCAGTCACGAAACCGCTTGTCCCACTCCTCGTGGGCGATCCGGCCGCGCTCGGCGGCGCCGCGGGTGTGCGCGAGGACGCCGTCGGGCACCTGGAAGGTGAGCTCGGGGTCGAGCCCGAGTTCCCTCTTGAGGGCGGCCAGTTCGGCGGCGCCGAGCGCGGCGCCATGGATCTTGCCGGAGTTCTGCTTGCCGGGAGAGGGCCATCCGATCACGGTGCGCAGGGCCACCAGTGACGGCCGGTCGCTCTCGCCGCGGGCAGCGGTCAGCGCATCCTGCAGTGCCGGGACGTCCTCGGCGTAGCCCTCGCCCTCGGTCCAGTCCACCCGCTGCACATGCCAGCCGTAGGCCCGGTAGCGGGCCAGCACGTCCTCGGAGACGGCGATGGACGTGTCGTCCTCGATCGAGATCCGGTTGTCGTCCCAGAGCACAACCAGGTTGCCGAGTTTCTGGTGCCCGGCCAGCGAACTCGCCTCATGGCTGACGCCTTCCTCCAGGTCCCCGTCCGAGGCGAAGGCCCAGATCGTGTGGTCGAAGGGGGAGTCGCCGGGCGCGGCATCGGGGTCGAACAGGCCTCGCTCGCGGCGGGCGGCCATCGCCATGCCGACCGCGTTGGCCAGGCCCTGCCCGAGCGGCCCCGTGGTGGTCTCCACGCCCGGAGTGTGCCCGTACTCGGGGTGGGCCGGTGTCGCACTGCCCTCGGTGCGCAGCGCCTTGAGGTCGTCGAGGCGGAGCGCGTAACCGCTCAGGTACAGCTGGGTGTAGAGGGTCAGGCTGGAGTGTCCGCAGGAGAGCACGAAGCGGTCCCGGCCCGCCCACCGCGGGTCGGCCGGGTCGTGCCGCAGCAGCCGCTGGAACAGCAGGTGGGCCGCCGGGGCCAGGCTGATCGCGGTGCCCGGATGGCCGTGCCCGGCGCGCTCCACCGCGTCGGCGGCGAGGGCGCGGGCGACATCGACCGCCTTGCGGTCGATGTCCGTCCACGGCGGCGTGGTCGTTCTCGGGTGGTGGTCCCCGGTCGACGCGGTGGTCATGGTTTCCTCCTTCGGTCGGGCCGGCGCTCAGCAGGCGATGCCGGTTCGGGAAGCGTCTTCGGTACGGGCGGGCCCGGTTCGGGAGGCGCCCGGGGTTTGGGTGGGAAGCAGCAGCGCCGCGGTGTGGGCGACGGAGGCGAGCGTGGTGTGCCGGTGCCAGCCGGCGAAGGAGCGGCCCGCGAAGTCGTACAGACCGACCCGGCGGCCGGTACCGGCCGCTTCCCCGGCCACGAGGCCGGGGGCACGGGTCAGTCGGACCAGGGCGTCGACGGGGTGGTCGGTCAGATCGGTGAGCCAGAACGCGGCGCGCCGCGGACGGCGCGGATCCCTGTCGACGAGCAGGACCGACTGCCGCGCTGCCCCGGCGCCCGGCACCCGGCAGACGAACCGGCTCACCTCATGGGGCGCGCCCGTCGGGCCGGTCGCGGCGAAACGGGTGGCCGCGGCGGCGTACGCGGCCAGCTGCCCCGCCGTGACGGCAGCTCCTGTGCGTCGCGGCGGCACCCCCACCGGAACGAGCAGTTCCGACGCGCTGACGCGGAGCAGATGGGGCAGGCCGCGCACACCGAGAGCGGCCGCCGTCCGGGCGGCACACGCGCGCCGGACGTCGAGCAGCACCGGTGCATGCCCCCGGGCACCGTGCCGCGTAATCCCGGGGAGCATGTCGAGCCCTGCCGCGACCGCGTCGAGCGGGCGGGCGTCCTCCGGGATGCCTGCTCGCGCTCGCAGCCGGGGGTCGTCCGGCCGACGCTGCGGGAGCAGCAGCCGCCAGTCCACCGGGAAGCCGCCGAGCGGCGTGACCGCCCAGAGTCCCACGGAGCGCTGCTCGTTGACACCGGCTCCGGAGCGGAGGGCCGCACCGGAGCCGGCCCCGACGGGGACGCCACCGGTGCGCGGGACGGTGACGGCCTGCACCACCCACGCCGACGGCTGTACATCGCGCCCCAGTCGGTCGGCCAGGGCCCGCCGCACCGGAACCCAGTCCCAGGTCGACTCGCTGATGAAGTGGTGCAGCCGCTGGGCGTCGGCGGTCCTGCCGGTGGATGAGGCGACATTGCGGATCGTCTTGCGCCCCTGGGCGGCGAGGAGACCTCTGATGTAGAGCTCGCCGCTGCGCCGCTGGTCGCTGCGGGGCAGCGAGTGCAGCACCTGCCGGGCCAGTTCGGCCACGAGGTCGGAGCCGGCCGGCGGTGCCGACCCGGCGCGGGCCGGGTCCTCCGGCCGGCTTCCTCCCGGCCGCTGCCGACCGGCCCGTGCGGTGTCCGAGAACGAGCCCACAGGGGCTCACGTGCCGATCCGGGAGAAGGCCTCGGTCAGCAGCGCCTCTTCGGGGTTCTCCAGCAGCACCGGTCGGCCCGGGGCCTCGACGACGAGGCGGAGCCGGTGGCCGCCGGGCTCGTTGTCCACCGCGAACGCCGGGCGCAGCCGCTCCCAGGTGTCGCGCGGACAGCCGGTGGGCAGTCCGACGGAGACGAGCAGTTCGCGCTGGCGCTCGACGTGCTCGGGGTCCAGCCGGCCGTCGAGCGCGGCGAGTTCGGCGGCGAAACTCATCCCGATGGCAACGGCGTGTCCGTGCCGGACCCGGTAGCCCTCGGCGTGCTCGACGGCATGGGCGAGAGTGTGGCCGTAGTCGAGGAACTCGGGGCGCCCGTGGCCGTGCGGCGGCTCGGCGACGAAGCCGGCCTTGACCCGCACGGCGCGCTCGACGAGCTCGGCGGTCACCGGACTGCGCGGGTCGGTGGCCGCACGCGGGTCGGCCTCGACGAGGTCGAGGATTCCCGGGTCACCGGTCATCCCCGCCTTGATGACCCCGGCGAGCCCGCTGACGTAGTCCGCGCGTTCCATCCCCTGGAGCAGGTCGAGGTCGCAGAGCACGTGGTCCGGAGTGTGAAAGGCCCCCACGAGGTTCTTGCCCCGGGGCATGTTGATGGCCGTCCTGCCGCCGATCGCGGCGTCGACCATGCCGAGCAGGGTGCTGGGGACCAGGGTCAGCGGCACTCCGCGCAGCCAGCTCGCCGCGAGGAACCCGGCGAGATCGGTGGTCGCCCCGCCGCCCACCGCGACGATGGCGTCGGACCGGGTGAACCCCTCCTCGGCGAGGCGCGACCACAGATACACCAGTACCCCCGCGTCCTTGGCGGCTTCACCGGGCGGTACGACGAGCGGCAGCACCGTGCGGCCGCTCTGCTCCAGTTCCGCGGCGATCCGCCGGGCATGGACGGCTGCGACCGGTGGGTGCACAAGGGCCACCCGCACCGACGTGCCCAGCAGTTCGCCGGCCTTCCGGGAGACGCCGGCCCCGATGACGACGGAACAGGGCGCCTTCCCGGAAACGGTCAGGCGGGCTGAGGGTGCGGTGGCGGGCAGGGTACGGGCCGCGGGAGCCGCATGGGAGATGGTTTCGCTGAGTGTGGGAGGCATGAGTTCCGTCATCCGGGAGCGAGGTGGGTGAGGTAGGAGCGGAAGTTGCGGGCGGTTTCCGGGACGCTGTCGCCGCCGAACTTCTCCAGGGCGGCGTCCGCGAGCACCAGCGCCGTCATGGCCTGCGCGACCACGGCCGCGGCGGGCACCGCGCAGACATCCGAACGCTGGTGGTGGGCGGTGGCGCTTTCGCCGGTGGCGACGTCCACCGTGGCGAGGGCGCGCGGGACCGTGGCGATCGGTTTCATCGCGGCCCGGACGCGCAGGAGTTCGCCCGTGGACATGCCGCCCTCGACCCCACCGGAGTGCGCCGTCCTGCGGCCGATCCGCCCGCCGGTGGAAACGATCTCGTCGTGCGCACGGGATCCGGGAACGCCCGCGAGGGCGAACCCGTCGCCGAGTTCGACGCCCTTGATCGCCTGGATGCCCATCAGCGCTCCGGCGAGACGCGCGTCCAGCCGGCGATCGCCTTGGACATGGGACCCGAGGCCCGGCGGCAGGCCGTGCCCGACCACCTCCACCACCCCGCCGAGGGTGTCCCCCGCACGCCGTGCGCGGTCCACCTCGGCCACCATCGCGGCGGAGTCCTCGGGGTCGAGACAGCGGACGGGGTCCGCGTCGAGACGTTCGGTGTCGCCGGGGCCCGGCAGTGATCCGGTGTCGGAACGGACACCGCCCAACGCCACCACATGGCAGACGAGTTCGATGCCCATGGCCTGCCGGAGGAACGCCTCGGCGAGAGCGCCCAGTGCCACTCGGGCCGCCGTCTCACGGGCACTGGCCCTCTCCAGGACCGGCCGGGCGTCGTCGAACCCGTACTTCTGCATTCCGGCGAGATCGGCGTGACCGGGCCGCGGCCGGGTCAGCGGTGCGTTGCGTGCCTGCCCGGAAAGGATCTCCGGGGCGACCGGGTCCGCGGCCATGACGGTCCGCCACTTGGGCCACTCGGCGTTGCCGACCTGGACGGCGATCGGGCCGCCGAGGGTCCGGCCGTGGCGTACACCGCCGAGGAAGGCCACCTCGTCACGCTCGAACGTCATCCGGGCGCCCCGGCCGTGACCGAGGCGACGGCGGGCCAACGCGTCAGCCAGGTGGCCGGTGGAGGTCTCCACCCCGGCCGGCAGCCCTTCGAGCACGGCGGTCAGTGCCGGTCCGTGCGACTCACCCGCGGTGAGCCATCGCAACGTAGCCAAAGCAGTTCCTTCGTTGTGTTCCGGGTGCGGGGTCTTGCAGGCAGAGGGTGGCCGGGTGGGGGGTGCCGGGGCCGGGGTGAGCCGGCGCGGGTGCGGAGGCCGCCAGGGGCTACTCGTGGAGCAGATCGGGCTGCTCGGCGGTGATCTCGTCCCAGAGCAGCCGAAAGCTGAACCGCCCCAGTTGCTCGTCACCGAAACCCGCGCCCGCGGCGACGGCCTGCTCATGGGTGAAGGTCTGCGGCGTGCCCGCCGCCCGGGCGAGCAGCTGCACCTGAGCGCAGCTCTCGTAGGTGAGGAACCAGTGCACGGCCTCCTCCAGGGAGCCCCCCACAGTGATCAGCCCGTGGTGGCGCAGCAGGATCGCGCGGTTGTCGCCGAGCCGCTCGGCGATGTCCCGGCCCTGCTCGACGGAGACGGAAGGGCCCTGGTAGTCGCCGTAGAGCACCTGTCGGCCGTAGAACGCCGCGGACTCCTGATCGATGGGGTCGAGGAGTCGGCCGAGGGCGCCCAGGGCGCGGGCGTGCGGCGTGTGGGCGTGCGCGGCGGCCTCGACACCCGGTCCGAGTTCGTGGATCCGGGAGTGGATGACGAAGGCACTCGGATTGACCCGGTGGTTGCCGTGCACCACGCGCCCGGTGGCGTCGACACAGATCAGGTCGGCGACCCGCACCCGGCGGAAGGAGACGCCGAACGGATTGACCCAGAACCGGTCCGGGTGCTCGGGGTCGCGCACTGATATGTGGCCGGAGATGCCTTCGCCGAAACCGTACTTGCCGAACAGGCGAAGCGCGGCGGCGAGCCGCTGCTTGCGATGCCTGCGGGCCTCGTCCGGTCCGGAGGGGTCCGGCTCGACGGGGAACGGCAGTCCGGTGGCGGTGTCCGCGAGAAAGGCGGGGCGGGGCTCGGTGGCCGTGGGTCTCATGGCGCGTGGCACTCCTTTCGGTGCGGGCGGTGCGGGCGGTGCAGCCGTCGGGTCCGGACTCAGGCGGCGGATTCGGCGTCGCCTCGGGCGTGGCCGACGGTCTCGGCGTGCTCGCGGATCGCGGCCACGATGTCCTGGCTGCGGTCGACCAGGGAGGGGATGCCGAAGGTGAAGAACAGCGCTCCGGCGGCGATGTTGCCCAGGCCGTAGAGGCGCGGGTCGGGGCAGCCGTTTCGGGTCAGCCGACTGGTGGCGCGGGCGAGTTGGACGCCCCCGTGCGGATGGCGACTGGCCGCGCGTGTGTGGATCAGGGAGGTCACGAGCGGCTGGGCGTCTCGCGGGATGCGGCCCTCGGAGGCGTTGACGGCGTTCACCACCCGGTCCGCGTGGAACTGTGTGCCGTCGGCCGTGACGATGTCGAAGCCGGCGTCCGCGGCCGGGGTGATGTCCTGCAGTCCGGAGAAGATCTCCAACTGGTCGGACCGGACGAGGTCGAGGAGGACCGACGCGCTGCTGGGCGGCATCGGGCAGCACAGGCTCATGATGGTGCGGTAGTGCGCTCGCAGGAGTTGCACCTTCTGCTCCTCGCGCAGCAGCGGCCAGATGTCGGGGCCGGTCTCCGGTACGGCGCGCTGGAGGATGCGCAGGCCCATGTTGGGCGAGTCGACCTCGTCGATCTGGCGGCGCAGCCGGTCCACCGGCTCCTCGAGGTCCACCCGGAGCATGTCGTGGACCACTGTGTCCAGGTCGGCCCCGGCGTCCCGGAACTCGGCACGCAGCACGGCGGCGAGGTCCTCGATGCTCACGCCGCCGCGGTTGAGGGCCAGTTCGGCCACCCGTTGCGGGACGAGGTGGCGCAACGGCAACGAGGCGGGCCGCTGCCGGACGCCGGGCAGCACACCGCGCCGGGAGAGCAGGCTGATCCGGCCCCGGTGCCCCTCGGCTGCGAGTGCGAGCACCACGTCGACGGCGGTCAGGCCGGAGCCGATGACGGCTACCTCGTCGTGGACGTCGATGTCCTGGAGCTTGCCGGCGACCGGGTACGGGTCGGCGATGAAGCCGGGTGTCCCGGTGAGCCCGTACATGTCCTTGGGGCCGTCGCCGCCGACGTTCAGGACGACGTAGTCGAAGGCACGGGTGCGGCCCCGGCGGGTGTGCAGCAGCACTTGGCCGGGCATCCGGTCGGCGGCGGTGACGGCTCCGCCGATGATGTCCACCCGCCAGCCGTCGCGGCGCAGTCCGCGCAGGGCTTCGTGGGCGGTCTGCTCCAGGTACTCGCCGTAGACGGTCCTCGGCGGGAACCGGGCGCCGGACAGCCGGTCGACGCCCTGGGCGATACCGGTGATACGGTCCCGGGCCTCCAGCCAGCGCGTGAAGTGGCCGGAGTCTCCCGCGCGCACGGACATGTCGTCCGGGGTCGAGTTGACCCGCAGGATCTCGCTGTCCACCTGGTAGGCCCGGCCGCGCCACAGGTGCGGTGAGGGCTCGAAGACGGTGAGACGGCCGGGCTCGCTCGCGCTCCGGGCCAGCGCGTCGATCAGGCAGACGGCGGCCGCGCCGCCCCCGACGACGCCGATCGAAATTCCACGGGACATGTGTCAGTCACCAATCAGTATGCGGGCGGCGGCTCTCGTACGACGCGCAGAGCGGCGCCTCGGGGAACACGGGTGTCCAGGTCTCGGGGACACGGTCCGACGATCTGACTCTAGGAACGGGCTCGACCGCTCAGTTGCCGTGCCGCGCACCGGCATTTGCCGAATCACGCGCGGCCCGATCCGCGCCGGGACGGCGACGACCGGGCGCGACAGGGGCACCACCGGGCCCTCTCACGACCGGGTGCGACCGGCGCCCTGAGCGCGTGCCGGATCGCCGTGGCGCAGCCCGCCGTCCTCGAAGGGCACCCCCCTCGTGGCGGTGAGCAGCCCGAGGTCGCCCTCGCCTGCGGCGGCGATCCGGGCGACCTCGGCGAGGCCGAGCGCGGTGCCTCGGTGGCGTGCGCGCCGTGCGTTCAGGCCGGGATGCGCCGCGCGGCCGGCCGCGGGGCCGTGCCGTGCGGGCGGGTGCGCCGCCCGCGCTCCGGCGGCGGGCAGCCGGCCTCCTTCACACCCGCCACGTCGCGGTGGGCGGCCTCGGTGATCTCGATGATCCGCTCGGCGTGCGGCAGCAGCCGCAGACCGGCTTCGGTGAGGCCGAGTTGGCGTCGGCTGCGGTCGAACAGCACGGCGCCCATGGCCTCTTCGAGGCTCTTGATCTGGGCGGTGACGCTCGACTGCGCGTAATGGAGGTTCCTCGCAGCACGGGTGAAGCTCAGTTCCCTCGCCACCTCGCGGAACGCACGCAACTGCTGGATCTGCACGTCACAGCCCCTTCCCGCGGCCACGCACCGCCCCCACTCCAAATAACATACCAGCATGGATGTATTTTTCCAGTGTCGCGACACGACTCATGGATGCCGCCCGGTTCAGTCGGACATCGCGGCCGGAGACATCAGGTCGCGCGCGACCTGCGGCAGCACCCGGTCGAGCAGCAGGTCCTCACGCACCGCGCCCTCGACGGAGCGCGGTATGCCGTCCTGGGCGACGGCGTGCGAGAACAGCCGGGGCAGGCGGCGCTCACAGGCGGCGAGCACGGCCCGGCGCCCGGCGATCTCCAGTTCGGGCGAGAGCGGAACGTACACCGCGATCACCGTCTCGCCCACCTCGGGCAGTTCGGTGCAGACGATCGCGGACTCCTGGATGCAGGGCAGTTCCAGCAGGTCCAGCTCCAGAGCGAAGAAGCCGTCGTCGAGGCCACGGGCGCCGACGGTGTCGAACTGGTCACCTGCGTCGGCCTCGTAGGGGTGCTCGTCGTACGCGAAGTCGTCGTACGCGAAGTCGTCCACGTCGAAGGGTTCGTGACCGTAGGTGTCACTCATGCGGAAATCTCCTGGTGCTCCGACTGCTCGAGCTGCAGTTTCAGGGTGATGATCGGGACGACCGCCTCGAGCAGCTCCGCCGTCCTGATCCGGCCGGTGGGGCTGTAGGGAATGCAGTCGACGGCGATGACATGCGCCGGGATCGACGGCACCCTGCGGGCGCAGGCCTCGCTCAGCGCCCGGTGGCCGGTGATCTCGCGACCAACGGCCACCGCGGTGAAGGGCACGACGAGCGCATCGCCGAGCGCGGGCAGGTCGACCCGCAGTACGGCGGTGTCCCGCAGGCACGGCAGGTTGAGCAGATCGGACTCGAGCCGGAAGAGCGCCGCATCGACGGCGCCGTCACGGAGCGGCCGCGTCACCCCGCCGCTGCGCCCCGTCAGCGACAGCAGTCCCTGGCCGTCCAGCACACCGCGGTCGTCCGTCACGAAGAACCGCTGTAGGCCCCGGCCGGTGTCGACCATGACGAAGGGCTGCTCGTCGTCGAGATACCTTTCCATCAGCCGATGACCCGCGACCGCGACCCGGCCCGGCGTTCCGGCCGCCACCGGCCGGTCCTCCTGGTCGAGGACGACGAGGGTGCTGCCGAGTGCCGCCCGGCCCGACCGCATCCGGGCCACCAGGGACTCGTCCGGCCCCATGATCGCGGCAAGGCCGGTCTCGGGCGGCGCGTACGCCAGGTGCAGCACCGGGCCGAGTCGCTCCCATGCCGTGTTGACCACCCAGCGGCCCAGGTCCCGACCGGAGGCGAGGACGCAACGGAGCCGGCCGGAGGGGGTGCGCCCGGCGGAGGCCGGGTGCGCGAGCAGCCGGGTGAGGACCGCTGGTGCGATCACAGCGGTGGTGACCCCCTCGTCCTCGAGAAGCGTGCAGAGCCGCTCGGGGATCCCGGACCTGTCGAGAACGACCGTGGCGCCCACGGCCAGGAGCGTGCGGGTCACGCTCTGTGCCAGCGGTTCCCACAGTGGGGCGGAGGTCAGCTGGACGTCGCTCGCATCGAAGCCGAACTCTTCGATGTGATCGCCGAGTTCTCGTTCCTCGGCACCGGCCGGCCGGACCGCGACCCTGGGCGCCGCGCCACGGGGGACCACGGTGAACGACCCCTGTTCCGGCGGCGCGGGAGGTTGCCGCAGCGGCTGGGCCGCGAGGAGTTCGGCGAACGGGCTCTCGCCCGGTGCGGTCGCCTCGCCCCCGTCCAGCAGGACGCGCAGCGCCTCCTCGCCGGCGGGCCAGGAGCACGATCCGAGCACAGCCCGGTACTCCTCGGCGACGAGAACCACCACGGGATCGAGCTCCCGCAACGTGTGCGTCAGGGCGTCGGGGTGCTGGTCCGGGTCGAGTCCCGTGCAGGAGACTCCGAGGGTGCGGCAGGCCGCCATCGCGACCGCGAGCTCCCATCCGGTGCCCGCGAGGAACGCGGCACGGGCCGGGCGGCCCGGGGGCAGTTGAGCCGCCAGTCCTGCGGTGAACCGGTCCACGACGTCGGCGAACTGAGCCCAGGACAGCCGCTTCTCGCCGTCCACGACGGCGGACCTGTGCGGGCGGTCGGCAGCGTGCCGACGGATGTCATCAAGTTTGATCATCTGGCTTCTCCACTCCTGGACACGGAAGCTGCGGGCCCCCGCGGAGCCAGGAGAAGAGAAACAAACCGGCATGCGGGTATGCAACTACCATCGGAAAGAACGATCCGAAGCAGCGGCGAGTTCGCCGCCGTGTGTCAGGTAGGGGTTCCGGAGCCCGCCGGGGCGCCGGAGAATCGGCCACCGTGACGGGCCGGGGCCCGCCGACCTCATGGGGCGGAAACCCGGCACAAGCCACCGAGTCGCCGGTCTGGTCGCCGCGCCCGGTGGAGCGGTCGCCACCCCGCGCGCCCTTCGGTGCTCGGCGCCGGGGCGGCGATCCGCGCCTCACCCGCGCCTTGACACCCCCGAGGGGCGACAGCCCTCGCGATTCACACGGAACCGCTCTCGGCCATTGAAAAACAAACCCGCATGCACGTATCTTACGGGGCACGGGGGTGGGACCAGCCAACCCGTCATGCACCTTCACAGCAGCAGAGAAGGAAGAGCAATGACTACGAGCACCGCAGCCGCAAGGCCGAGAGGCTCCCATGGGGGGAGACACCAGGCGCATCTTCCGGCCATCGCTCCCGAGCCGGCTCCTCACCGCCCGGTCGAGGCGGTGGCCAAGAAGCTCGTCCACCGGACCTATCTGCGCGATGTTCTACCGACCGGCATCGTCCGGCACACGGACGAACACTTCACCGTCTCCGTGCGATGGCCGGCCACGCACCCGCTGCACCTGCGGGACGGGCGCTACACTCCCTCACTCGTCATCGAAACGGTCCGCCAGGCCGGCCTGCTGACGTCGCACGCGGAGCTGGGTGTGCCGCTCGGCCATCAGTTCGTGGTCTGGGAGATCAGCCAGCACTTCGATCCGCGGTTCCTGGAGAAGGCGCACGCACCCACGGATCTCGAACTCGATGTGTACGTGAGCGACATGCGCATGCGGGGAAGGACCCCCGCGGAGGTCTCCCTGCGGATGGCGATCCGGATCGGCGGCCAGGTCGTCGGCAGGGGATCCACCCGCTACGGCATCGTCTCGCCCGGCGCGTACCGACGGCTGCGCGGCGAACGGCACGACATCGAGTGGCCGCCCACGGACATCACACTGCCCGAGCCGGTGGATCCCGCCGCCGTCCGCCGCACCAGGAAGTGCGACGTCGCGCTCTCACCGGGCGGGGAACCAGGCCGGTGGCAGCTACGGGCCGACACCGCCAACGAACTCTTCTTCGACCACAGCAACAACCACGTGCCCGCGATGGTACTGCTCGAGGCGGCCCTGCAGGCCGGGCATCCCCTCTTCGGCGGACGGCCGTTCGCGGCGTCGTCCTGCGAGGTGACCTGCACCCGGTACGTGGAGTTCGACTCCCCCTGCTGGATACAGGCGGAGCTCGCCGCGGGCCAGGACGGCTCACCGTCCCTCCGCGTCACCGGCGAGCAGGGTCAACAGCCCGCCTTCGTCGTCCAGTTCCACCAGGCAACCCCGCTCTGACAAGCAGCGCCAGACCGGAGTCCCCCCAGAGACCGATGCGGCACCGTCCCGCCGCATCCGAACTCCTCCGGATCCGGACCGCTGCCGCAGTGCCGGTCCGACGCACCCCAGCGCTTCTGCTCGCTCGATCACACCTCCCGACCACACCGCTCCCGAGGTCCAGCGCATCGGCTCACCACAGGTACGAGCCCGGTCGACCGCCCGCAACGGGCCCCACCTCGTCGCCGTCGTCCGCTCGGCCACCCTGCACCACCGCAGCATCGAGCAACCCGATCCGCCGGCGCGGTGCGTGAGCCGTCGCCACGTCTCCGGCGGAACGGGTCGCTCGACTCCACCTCACCCCTGACGATGCATCCCGGTACGGGATGCATCGTCAGGGACGTCCGGCGGGTGGGGAGTCGTCTCAGCGGACCGTCCAGCCGCCGTCCACCGGCAGCGTGGCGCCCACGACGAACGACGAACGGTCGCTGCCGAGCCAGGCCGCGGCCTCGGCGATCTCCTCGGCCTCGGCGATCCTGGGCAGCAGCGCCGCCCCCAGCAGCCGTCCCTCGGCTTCGGGGTCGCTTGCGATCCAGCCGTCGATCATCTCGCTGTGCGTCGTTCCCGGGGTAATCGCGTTGACCCGGATGCCCTGCGCGGCGTATTCGGCCGCGGCGGCTTTCGTCAAACCGAGTACGGCGTGTTTGGAGGCGATGTAGGGCGCTGCGACAGGAGTGGCGACAAGGCCCGCCGTACTGCTGGTGTTCACAATGGATCCACCGTGCTCAAGCATTGCGGAGATCTCATGACGCATACAGTTCCAGACACCTCTCACATTGGTGTCCATAATCATGTCGTAGATTTCTTCCGGCATGCTGTGCATCGGAATTTGCGCAGCACCGGCACCGGCATTATTGAAAGCAACATCAAGCCTTCCGAAGCGTCGCACCGCATGCTGCACGGCGGCGGCCACTTCGGCGTCGCACGCGACGTCGGCGACCACATAGTCGGCTTCGTGCCCCTGCTCTCGGAGTTCAGCGACGAGCGCGGCGAGTCTGTCCTCGCGCCGGGCCACCAGGGTGACGGTCGCCCCCTCCTTGCAGAAGACCCTGGCGGCCGCAGCACCGATTCCACTGCTGGCCCCGGCGATAAGCGTGTTCTTGCCTGCCAGAATTCCATCTCTTGTCATGTCGGAACGCTATCAGAATTTCCACCTCTGCCAGGTCGCACCGGAATGCAGGAGCTGACTCTCGGACGGTGGTCGGTATGCCGCCGGAAAGGCACGCAGGAATGACTCGCAGACGCATACTCATAACCGGCGCCACGGGATTCGTCGGATCCCGTGTCGCCGCCCTCCTCTCGACCGGCGACGCGACGGGCTCCTCGCCCGCGATCAGGCTTCTCGCCCATCGGAGACGACCCCGGCTCGGCCCCGGCGTCCGGACCGAGGTTCGGTCCGGGAGTCTGGACCGGCCCGACTCCCTGCGCGGCATCTGCGACGGGGTGGACACGGTGCTGCATCTGGCTTCGAAGATCGGCGGCACCCTTCGGACCTGTGCGGAGGTCAACGACGGGGGCACGGCTGCGCTGCTCGCGGAAGCCGAGCGGGCCGGGGTCCGCCGGGTGATCCAGCTGGGGACCACCGCCGTGTACCGGGACGGTCGCCATCTCTGCGCACGGGAAGACGAGTTGGCGGTCGGACCGACGACGGCGACCAGTGTGACGCGGCTGGCGGGCGAGGAGCGGGTGCTCGCCTCGGGCGGGCTCGTGCTGCGGCCCCACCTCATCTACGGGGACGGTGACACCTGGGTGGTGCCCGCGCTCGCCGAGTTCCTGAGGGTGGTGCCGCACTGGGTGGCGGGCGGCCTGGCGCGCATCTCGGTGATCGGGGTGGCCGACCTGGCCCGGGTGATCGCGGCGCTCGCGGTGCGGGATTCCCTGCCGGTCGGCGAGGTGCTGCATGCGAGCCGCCCCGAGCCGGTGCGGGTGCGCGCTCTGATGGAGGCGACCGCAGCCGCCCTCGACCTGCCGCTTCCGCAGGGTGAGTTGACCCGGGCACAGGCGGCCGAACGGCTCGGCGCGGCGCGCGATGCGACGTGGCGGCGCAGGCTGTCCCTGCTCACGGTCGACCACTGGTACGACAGCTCCCACCTGTGGAATCTGCTCGGCATCAGCCCTGCCCTGGACTTCGCCGCGGACTTCGCCGAGAGCGTGCCGTGGTACCGGGCGTCGGCCGGCCTGTCGCCGCGTCGGGCTGCCGCCCCGGGTGGTGTGCTCGCCGGGCAGTGAACCCCGCACCGTCGCCGGTGAGCCGGCGCCGTCGGCCCGGCGGCCCTCGGCACGGCTCACCCGACGACTCCGACGCTGTACGGGTTGTGCGGGGTGCCACCGAGCAGTTGGGCACCCACGGACTGGATGACCTGGTCCTGCGCGATGACGTGCTGGCACATGGTGTTGAGGTCGCGCAGCCAGCGGTCCAGGGGCGAAGGCCGGTAGACGGCGGCGGTGGCCATCAGGTCGAAGAGCCGGGCCACGACGGACCGGGCGGTCCGGAACGCGCCCACCCGGGCGAGCACGGTCGCGGCCTGCTGGTCCGGGGTCGGAGTGCCGCCGCACCGCAGGATCCTCCCCTGGTCGCGCAGGCTCCCGTACACGGCGTACCGCGCGGCGGAGAGATCCATCTCGGCCTCGGCGACGGTCATGTGGACGCGATAGCTCTCCGACCACGGTGTCCCCGTCGGCCGGTCCCAGCGGGTGGGTACCAGTTCGCGTACATGGTCCAGAGCGGCCCGCGCCACCCCGAGCGGCACACCGGGCATGTTGCGCAGCACCGCGTCGGGGCCCGGTGTCACACCGCCGGGCCGCCGTTCGGCGAAGCTGAACGTGTGCTCCTCGGGAACGAAGAGGTTCTCGACCCGGTAGTCATGGCTGCCGCTGCCGGCCAGTCCGGTGCTGTGCCAGGTGTCCATGATCTCGAAGGCAGTCACGGGCGCCACGACGATCCGCCAGTGCTCGGGGGCGCCGCGCGGACCCGGCTCGGGCTCGCCGTCACGGGTCACCAGGACACCGCCCACGACCCAGGCGCTGTGGGTGATGCCGCTGCCGAAGTGCCAGTGGCCGCCGACCCGGAAGCCACCGGGTACCCGCTCGGCCCGTCCCATCGGCATGATGGCGCCCGCCGTGATGGCGTCGGGGTCGGTGAACAGGCCGCGGGCGACGTCTTCGTCGAGGTATTCGGCGTAGATGGGAGTGTCCATACCGATCATGGCGCACCACGCGGCCGAGGCGTCCCCGTGCGCCAGTGCCTCTATCACCTCGGTCTGCTGGACCGCGTCGAGCTCTGGCCCTCCCCGCGACCTGGGCAGGGCCATCCGGAACACGCCGGTCGTACGCAGCATCTCCACGACGTCGGAGGGCAGCCGACGTTCCCGCTCGATCTCCTCGGCGCGTTCGCGGAGCCTGGGTGCGGCCTGCTTCGCCCGCGCCAGGATCTGCTCCGCGGTGAGGCGGTCCACCACCGTTCGGGACTCGGACTTCGGGACGTCGGGGACGTTCGGGATGTGAAGCAGACTCATCGGGGGCTCTCCCAGCGTGAGCACGGGCACGGGCGGCGATGTGAGACGGGTCAGGCGTAGCGGCCGGGCGCGATGGCACGGTGGGGGTCGAGCAGCTCCTTCAGGCGCCGGGCGAGGGCCCGCGCCCCGGGGTCGGGGGCCAGCCGGTCGGCCCAGTCGGTGTGTTCGATGCCGAGCCGGTACGGGGCGAAGCCGGCCGCGGCGAACAGTTCGTGGAGCCTGTCGAGCGCCCGATGGGCACGCTCGACCGCCGCGTCGTCGTCGCGGTCGAACCTGATCGTGATGACGCAGTCGACGACATCGGCGTCGAGGGCGTTGGCGGTACATCCGCAGCGGACGCCCGTCTCGGCCCGCACCTGGGCGAGCAGTTCGTCCGCCCGGGCGAGGTCGGGGCCGGTGAAGGGCACCAGGGGCAGGAAGAAGAGGAATCCGCCGTCCTGGTCGAGGCGGGCTGCCGAGGCCCCCGTCTTGGTCTCGAACAGGCCGTCCGCGGCGTCGGGTTCGCCGGCATAGGCCCGCTCGACCCACCGGGCGACCTCGTGGCGCGGACCGTCGGGGTCGGTGGCGTCGGTCGAGGAGACGTCCTGGAACAGGCCGGAGCCGGCGGCCTCCTCCGTGACGATGCGGGTCAGCGCATCGACCGACCGCCGGGTCCCGTCGACGCACACGTGCGCCAGACGGAGCCCGGGCGGACTGCCGTACGCGCGCGCCGCCGCCTCGTTGTAGATCTTCACCACACCCCTGGCCAGGCCCTGGCTCACCCAGCTGCGGATCTCGGCGGCGACCTGCCCGAGCGCCTCGGGCCGGAAGTCGAGCCGGATGACCCGCAGGGCTTCGGGGCGGGGCAGCAGACGTACGGCCGCGGCGGTCACCACCCCGAGGTTCGACTGGACGAACAGCGGCAGCAGCGAGGGGCCGAGCCCATGGGCGTACACGGGCGTGGTCCTGCCCGGGGCGGGCCACCAGCCCACCCGTATCAACTCACCGCCGGGCAGGGCGACTTCCAGTCCCGCCAGATCGTCGACCCGTTGACGTCGCAGGCCGACGCCGCGGTCCAGGGCGTTGCCGACGACGCTGGTGTGGGCGGACGAGGCCGTGAGGTTGAGCATCCGCCCGGTACCGGCGAGCCGTTCGGCGAGACGGACCTGGGTCACTCCGGGCTCGAGCACGGCCCAGCCCCCGGCTGTGTCGAGGGCACGGATCCGGTCGAGTCCGGCGAGGTCCAGTGCCACGGCTCCGTCCCGCGCCGGCTCCCGCGAGCCCAGGCCCCAGTTGCCGCCGGTGCTGAAGGCATGCAGCGGCGGCAGGTCGTCGTCGGCGAACAACTCGACGAGGCGGCGCACCTCTTCGGCCGTACGCGGCCTGACGACACCGGCGACCGCGCGGGAGCGGTAACGGCTCGCGTTCGGCCCGAGCCCGGCCGCCAGCGGGGTGACCCGGTCGGCGCCCACCACCTCCGCCGCGATCTCCAGGCCCGTTCGGCGGTGGCGTGCGGACGGCGCTTCGCGCTCGGTCTCTTCGGTGCGCAGAACAGTCATGGGAGCACCTCGGGGCACCTTCGTCGCTGGTTGAAGCCTTCCGGGGCCGGCAGCTCTCCGCGTGAACGGGCATCCGGCCGCGGCGGGCGCACCCGGACGGTGCACGCTCACTCCGCCGAGGTCCCGCGCCGTCGCCGACTCTAGACGGCGGCGAGAGCCCGCTCTCGCGTGGTCGCGCACGCCTTCTGCGCACTTCGCGCACCGGCCTCAGGCGCGGGGGCCGGAGCCGCGTCGGGCTGGGTTCGCCCGGAGGAACCCGGCCGGCGTGACACTAGTGCCGCGTCAGGCAGGTTTTGCCCCGTCGCGACGCCCGGCACGGCGACTCGCGGCGTTGCCGAATCAACAGAGCGGACCCACCACGAGGTCGATCCGGCGCCTTGCGATCCCTCCCCTCGGCCCGGCGGGCCTGGGGAGACCCCAGGCACCGGCCGCCGCTCCTCGACGGCCAAACCCTGCCTGACGCGGCACTATGCCTCGCGCTCCGCCATCAGGCGACGGCCGAGGTCCGGGGAGATGTCCAGTTGCGCGAGAGTCTCCGGCGTGGCGATCAGGGGCATCAGGATCGAGTACAGGTTCGCGATCCGCTCCTCCAGGTCGGCCCACCCGGTCATCACTCCGGACATGATCTGGACACCGGAGAAGACGCCGACGAGGAGTTCGCCGTACATCCTCACATCGACGTCCGGCAGCAGCTCGCCGCGCTGCTTCGCCTCGTTGAGCACCTCGGTCTGGAAGTCGACCCATGCCTGATACGGCGGCCGCCGGTCCAGATCGCTGCCCTGGTCGATGGAGAGCCGGATGCTGCCCTGCAGCAGAGTGTCGAAGTGGAGCCGGTGGGCGACCAGCAGAGCCGAGTCCACCGCCTCCTGCAGCTTCACCTCACGTGTGTACCCGGGCAGATGACCGGTCTGACTCACCATCTGCGTGTCCAGGACCTCCTGGGCCAGCTGCTCCTTCGAACTGAAGTGGAAGTAGAAGGCTCCCTTCGTCATCCCTGCTCGCTGGTAGACGTCGGAGATCCTCGTCGATCCGTAACCCCGTTCCGCGAACACCGCGCCCGCGGCCTCGAGAATCGCCTGCCTCGTCCTGACCGCACGCTCCTGCTGTGCCATGCGGACTCCCCTCTTGCCTGCCGCCGCCTGGTTCCGGCGGACCGTGCTGTTTCCAGGAGGCCAAAACAAACCCGCAGGCACGTATCTTACTGCGTGCAACCACCTCGGGGCCAGTCGCGCGATGGCGGGCATCCACCGAGCCGCGCAACCTTCGACCCTACGGCCGTTTCGCCGGGCGACTCCGCCCCCCACAAGGCGGTAGCGATCATGACACAACCACACACCGTGACAATTTCTTCGCGAACAGCGCACACCCCCGACCCCGGTCCCGTCGGCGTCCCCACGGTCGCATCGGGATTCCGGTTCGCCGGAACAGCCTGCCTGTCCGGCGTCCCCGGGGCGACCGCACCTCACGGCGGAGCGCCCGGTCGTATGCGCTCCGAATCCAGTGCCCGCGGGACCGCCTCCACGACGTGAGCCTCCGTGCGCGAGGTGCGGAGGCGCCTGCCCCGCCCAGCGGCACCGATGGCGTCGGCCCAGCCGTGCCGGACCAGCGCCGGGGCCTCCGGGCCGGTCAGGCGGTGAGAACCGAGTCGTCCTCCGGGCGCGCGCCCGGGAGATGGAAGCGCGCGGCGATCAGCGCCGCGTCGACGTCGCTCGTGCCCGTGGACACGCACAGGGTGTACGCCACGTCCTCCATGCGCCGTCGCACGGGCTCGCTGCCGTTCTCGGCATGCAGGAGCCGGAGCGTCTCGTACTGTTCCACGAGGTTGTCCAGGACCGCAGGGTGTGCCATCAGCATCGAAAGTCGCCTCGCTTCGGCCGGAGGACCACCGCCCCGGTGCCGCGGTTCGCACCTGCCGCGACCGGCGGAGGAGCCGGCGAGCCGAAACCGGGCTCGACCCGTGCCTCCGCGGTCACCGGCCGCACGCGGCAAGCAGTTCCCTTTACGGTACAACCGCTGTCGGCCACCCGTGCGGTCGTCGCTGCCCGTGTCACCAGGGACACGGATGGAGACGCCCCGGCGCGGGGACCGTCCCGCACGATCCCGCGCCGTGTCGGCCCGCTCCGACCGGGTACTCGCGGAACGGGGGCGGAACGAACCACGCCGCGGCGATGGCCCGGCGATCGGCTCGGAACCCGGTCCAGCGGGAACGCGGGAGGTCACATGTCACACAGGAGCGGAACGGAGCCCGTCACCGCCCGCAGCGCGCTGACCCTGCGCCTGGTGCTCTCACTCGTCGCCGTGCCCGTCTTCGTGGCGGGTACCGTCCTGTTCGCGGCCTGGGCGGGAGCGTCCGGCCCCCTGGACTCCCCCGCCCCGGCCGTGCTCGTGGCACTGGCCGTGGCGTGCGGCGTCCTCACCCTGGTCGCGGCGGTTGACCTGCTCGTACTCGGGCGGCGGCTCTCGCACGGGAAGCACGGTGACCGGCACACCGGGTGATCGTCTGAGCGATGTCGCCGTTTGCAGTCCAGAATGCCGGTTATTCGCCGGGTATGACACGCACGTCAGGGCAGGCGGACGACGCGGGACGCGGACCCGGGCACCAGGCCGGGGACGTTGAGGACCGGGACCGCCACGGTCCGGCGGAGGCGGTGCGGCGCCGTGCGCCGGACGAGCCCACCGGGATGCCGCGGAGGTCCTGGGCGGCCGTACTGCGCGGCACGGTCAGGGAGTTCCGCCAGGACGATCTGGTCGACCGGGCCGCTGCCCTGACCTACTACGGAATCCTGTCGCTGTTCCCGGCCCTGCTCCTCCTGGTGGCGCTGCTCGGTGCCGCGGGAGAGCGGCTGACCACCCAGATCCTCGGCATGGTCAGACAACTGGCCCCGGGTGCCGCACGCGAGATCCTGACCGGCGCGGTGCAGCAGTTGCAGGGGCGCACGGGGCTCGGATCGGCGCTGGCCGTCATCGGTCTGGTCACTGCGCTGTGGGCGGCCTCCGGATACGTCGGGGCGTTCATCCGCGCGTCGAACACGGTGTACGACGTGCCGGAGGGCCGGCCGTTGTGGAAGATCGCGCCGCTGCGGCTGGGCCTCACGGTCGTGCTGATGGTGCTCGCCGTGGTCAGCGGCGCGATCGTCGTCGTCACGGGCGGTCTGGCCCGCAGGACCGGCGAGGCACTCGGCATCGAGGAGGCCGCGGTCACGGTGTGGTCGATCGCCAAGTGGCCGGTGCTCGTCGTCCTGGTCACCCTGATGATCGCGCTCCTCTACTGGGCGGCGCCGAACGCCCGCGGGCACGGCTTCAAATGGGTCACCTCGGGCAGTGCCCTCGCCGTGCTCATCTGGCTGGCGGCCTCGGGCGGGTTCGCGCTTTACGCGTCCCGGTTCGGCTCCTACAACAGGATCTACGGGACCCTCGCCGGCGTCATCATCTTTCTGGTGTGGCTGTGGATCAGCAACCTCGCCATTCTGCTCGGTCTGGAGTTCGACGCCGAACTCGCGCGCCGGCGGGCGATCGCCGGCGGACATCCGGCGGACGAGGAGCCGTACGTCGAGCCCCGGGACACCACCGCGTGGAGCGAGGAGGACGAGCGCCGGGCCGGATGCTGAGCGCTCCCCGGCGGGCGTTCGCCATGAACAGGGCCCGGAACGAGAGTCGCCCCGGCCCCCGGCGCACAAGAGCCGTTCCCCGAGCACGATGTGCATGCCGCGGAACGCTGGTGTGCCGGCTCGGAGGCCGGGGCTCCAACCCGCCGGCTGGACGCCCCGGAGCCGGCGCCCGGCGGTCCGTTCCGCGGCCGTAGGCCGCCGACCGGACCGCCGCGCTGCCGAAGGCCCCTCCCGTGTGGGCCCGTTGAGCGCGGGTAACCGCTCCGCGGACACCGGACCCCGACGAGAGCAGGTGACACCGTGGCGGTATCGACGGCGCGGACGGACGCGAAGACCCGGATCAGCGCGCGGGCGTCGACCGTCGCCGCGCAGGCCAAGGAGAAGGCGCTGCGGGCGACGGCGCGGACGCGCGGGAAGTCCGTCGCGGCCCGGGCCGCGAGGGGGCACGGGACGGTGGCCGTGGCACGGGACCTGAACGCCCGTACCGGGGAACGGGCCCGCGCCCTCGCCGGTGCGGCACGGCGGCGGCCCGGACCGGCCCTGGCGGCGGGCGGCATCGTCGCGGCGGGGCTGATGCTGCTGGCCGGAGCACGGCGCCATGGGAGGCGCCGTTGACCTCCGTTGCGAGGAAACGCCGTTGACCTCCGTCAGGAGGTGCCGCCGCACGCCGTCCGTACGGCGACGCCGCCGTACGGACGGCTGCCGGGCGGGTGGGTCAAGCACCGGTGGGCGTCGGCGAGGCTCGTGATCACTACACCTAGAAGCTGCCGTAGTTGACCTGCCAGGTCGGCAGGCCCATTCGCCGCCAGACGGCCACGACACGGTCGCGGTCGTCGAGCGAGACGCGTACCGCGAATCGGCTGCGGACGTGGCGGTCGAAGAGTTCCGCCTTCACGACGTCGTCGCGCCGGTGGTCGCCGGCCGCGCGCATCCACAGCTCGTCGTAAGGCACGTCGTACCGCTCCAGCCACGCCTCCGTCCGCTCCCTGTGCTCCTCGCCGCGGCCCGAGAGCAGCACGATCACATCGCCGTCGGCGCGGCGGAAGGAGCCGAGCGCGTCGCGGACCGGCGCATTGAGCAGGTCCTCCCCGCAGCGGGTGAAGTCGTAGGGCCCCCGGTCGCCCCGCAGGGCGAGGGTGCCGTCGATGTCGCACATCACCGCCGTCGGCAACGCGGGGTCGGCGGCGTACGGCCGCACCGCCGGCTCGTCGTTCAGCCACTCCGCGGTCAGCCGCCAGCCGCCCCTGGTGGCCTTGATGTGCTTCTCGGCGAGGATCCGGATGATCTCCTCACCCACCGCCCGCTCCCGTCCGGCGTCACGCCGGACGCACTCCTCCACGGGGACGCCGGTGAAGTCGTGCACGACGAAGGTCGCCTGCCCGGCGACCGCTGCCTTCAGCCGCTTGGGGATGTGGGGCGTGAGGTGGGTGTTGTCCACGACGACGTCGAAGCCGCCCTCGACGGCCGCCCGCACCGCGGCGTCCTGGATCGCCAGAACGGTCTGCTCGTGGGCGTGCGACCGGCCCCGCTCGGGCGCCGGCACGTCGAGCATCCGCCGCAGGTCGTCGAGGTTGACGCGGCGCATCCGGCCCTCGGCACCGGCCTGCAGTTCGCGGGCGGCGGTGGTCTTGCCCGAGGCCGGGAGGCCGGTCATGACGTGTACTACGGGCACTTTCAGTTCTCCTCGTCGGACGTGAACGGGTCGGACGCCTCGGGCCGGACGGACCGGTACGTCATCAGCTCGGTGGGACGGCCGTCCAGGCGCTGGAACATGGCGGGCCGCACCGCGGGGTCGGGCAGCGTCCTCGCGGCACGGGCGAACGCGCCCCGGTCCCCGGCGAGATGGGCGATGGAGCGGTAGGCATCGTCGATGGCGCGCTCGCGCTCCGCCACCTCGGTGTCGATCCGCGCGATCACCTGCCGCACCCAGGCGTCGAACTCGTCGGGCACCTGCTCCAGCAGCGCGTCCAGGGGTCTGCCGCCGGACGCCTCGATGTCGGCCGCGGAGCAGTTGAGCGCCTGGGCGAGCTGCTTGACGGGACGCCCGGCGAAGCGCTGGATGCCGTGGCCGCGCCAGATGTCCCGCTCCGTCACGCCGGTGAGCACCTTGTGGAGCCGTACGTACTCGGCCAGTTTGGCCTTGGCACGGACTCCCGAGGCGAAGCGCAGCACGAATCCCTCGGCGTCGGTTCCGGTGGCCTTCCGGCCCCCGGGGAGCCGGTTGGACTCGGCCAGCGCCAGCAGTTCGGCGAGCGGCATGGCCGGCCAGACGGTCACGACGGAGCCGATGGCCTTCCAGTCGGCGGCGGCCTCGTCCAACGGGACCTCGCCGCCGTCCTCGGCGAAGGCGGCGAGCAGCACCAGGTCGCGGCGGTCCCCGTAGTCGACGACGATCCGGTTCTGCGGGTACAGGATCTCGGCGAGGTAGGTCACCCCGGGCACCAGCGAGGACGTGTCCCTGCCGTCGAGCAGCCGCTGCGCCCAGGTGGCCTGGGTGCTGATGAAGGAGCCCTTGGACGCGACATGCCAGCGGCCCGCGTAGTGGAACACCACGGCGAGGCTTCCGTCGACCTTGTCGTACACCTCGAACGGCTCGTCCGGGAGGGCGGGGGCGTGGGGCAGACCGGCCTCGTGCTCACCGACGTTGAAGAACTTCGGCAGCGGCAGGGCCACCACCTCGCCGGTCACGTCGTCGGCGACGAGACCGCGGCAGCGCGTGGTCACCCGGTTCCACACCCGCTCGTACTGGCACGTCCTCGTGTAGGTGTAGATCGACAGCGGCAGTCGGGGGTGACCCTTTCGGGTCACGTGCCCCGCGTCGATGGCCTCCGCCAGTTCCTGCGGCGGCAGCAGCTCATGGAGAGTCAGGTTCGCCCGGCTCATGCGTCCTCCCGTTCGTGAGCCTTGATTCTCGGCTGCGGAAGGCGTACTTGCGTACTGAATTAGCGCCCGGGCCCGTGGTGGAGACGCAGGTCACGGGCGAGCCGGTGCCGGTTGGCCGGGCACGCGCGGCCGTCTCCGGGGGCGCCGACGAGGGCGGGACCCACCGCCCGGTCGGCTCCCTGCCCTGGCATGCGGTACTGCGTGCCCTGCGCGCCGCCCCGCCCGGCCGCACCGGTGTCGAGTGCCTGCGGGCCCGCGGGCCCGGGTGCGCGGCCCGGGCGGGCTCCGCCGTCCCCGGTTCGCGGAGCCGCCACCACCGGTGCGGCGTTCTCCCCCGCGTGCTCAGGCCCGAGTCCGTCGCCGCCGCGATGCGCGTGCGATACATTTTGCCGCGCCTTGACCACGATCATTCTCGGACGACGGAGACTGCCTTCCCCATGACGGACATAGTCAACGGACTCGGCCGGGCCACCGCTTACGGTGCCCTCGGCGTCGTGCTGCTGGTCCTCGGCATCGTGCTGGTGGACGTTCTGACGCCCGGCAGGCTCGGCCGCCTCATCTGGGAGGAGCGCAACCGGAACGCCGCGGTTCTGCTGAGTTCGGCGCTGCTGGGGATCGGCGGGATCGTCTTCACCTCGATCTGGACGACGTACGACGACTTCGGCAAGGGGCTGGCGTCGACGGCCGCGTTCGGCGTGCTGGGTCTGGTGCTGATGGCTGTGGCGTTCTGGGTGGTGGACCTGGTGACCCCGGGCAAGCTCGGGGCGACGCTGGTGGAGCCGGAGCCCCACCCGGCGGTCTGGGTCACGGCGTCGTGCAACCTCGCGGTGGCCGCGATCGTCTCGGCGTCGATCGCCTGACGGCCCGGCCGACGGCGGGGACACACCTGCGACGGTCCGGCCCGGCCGGGGTCGCTCCCCGCATCCGCCCGGCCCGGGGAGAGTGCCGGACTCGCCTCCGCCCGACCCGGGGGGTGCCCGTCCCGCATCCGCCCGGACGCCTCGCACCACCCGGTCCGGTACGGCCCCGGCGAGGGACGGACGAGCCGCGGACCGACCGGACCCGCATCCGGTCGGCCCCTCGCGCGGTGTGACCGTCCGCTCACAACGGGCCGGATTCCCGGCTCGTTTCGCCTGCCGGGCTGCACCGGGCCGGATACCGCGTGATGCTGGTATTCAGTCCCCAGCTACGGGATTCGCCCGGAGGCAGATCATGAAGCAGGACAACACAGGAGAGCAGCAGCCCGAGAGCAGGCAGCGGCCGGTTCAGCTCTTCACCGGATCGGAACGGCCCTTCGACCCCGAGGACCTGGTGATGGCGTCCGGCCGTGAGTGCAC
This sequence comes from Streptomyces sp. NPDC049887, assembly GCF_040656535.1. Lineage (NCBI taxonomy): Bacteria > Bacillati > Actinomycetota > Actinomycetes > Kitasatosporales > Streptomycetaceae > Streptomyces > Streptomyces sp. NPDC049887. The sequence continues at coordinate 78,457 of NZ_JBFAMM010000013.1, forward strand.
GCCCGAAAACGTGGCCCGTGCCCGCAAGGAGATCGCCGAGAAGGGTGCCGCCGCGCTGGAGCGCTACCTGCCCTGACGGCGGCCCCGTTCACCTCGCCCGCCGCCACGCACGGTCGGCGCCCGCTGACCGCGCGTAGGCTCATCGCGACTTCTCGGGCGTTCGGGCATCCCATCGACGACGCCCGAACGCCGAATGCGTCAAATAGGCACATTTGGGTATCAGGCCGACAGAGCCCGACCGACGGTCCCGCCACAGCCGGTGGCGCCGGCCCCCTTCCGTCGAAGGACGCTCATGTCCAGCTTCCCCATCACCCGTGACCCCGACGTCGGTGCCGCCCGGCCGAGCCGGCCGGCGGCGCTCGACGACCTGCCGGAGATCCCGGATTTCCGGACCGTCAGCGCGCTCGACGCGCGCTCCCTGTCGCTCGCCCTGTTCCAGCGGCTGCGCACGCTGGAGGAGGGCTCGGCGGAGTACTCGTACGTCCGCAACACGCTGGTGGAACTCAATCTGAGCCTCGTGAAGTACGCCGCCGCCCGGTTCCGCGGCCGCAGCGAGCCGATGGAGGACATCGTGCAGGTCGGCACGGTCGGCCTGATCAAGGCGATCAACCGCTTCGACGTGGAGCGCGAAGTCGAGTTCACCTCCTTCGCACTGCCCACCGTGGTCGGCGAGATCAAACGCTTCTTCCGCGACACCAGCTGGGCGGTACGCGTACCGAGGCGGCTCCAGGAACTCCGCCTGGACCTCGCCAAGGCGTACGACGTGCTGGAGCAGGACCTGGGCCGCGCCCCCACGGCGGCGGAACTGGCCGCCCACCTCGAACTCACCGAGGAGGAGGTCGTCGAGGGCCAGCAGGCCGCCAACGGCTATGTCGCCCGCTCGATGGAGCCGCTCGAGGACGACGAGAACGAGAGCCCCCTCACCCGCCGCCTCGGCCACGAGGACCCGGCCCTGGACGTCGTCGAGTGCCTGGAGTGCCTCAAGCCGCTGATCGCCCGGCTGCCGGAACGCGAACGCACCATCCTGTCCCTGCGGTTCGGGGAGGACCTGACCCAGTCCGAGATCGGCGAACGGCTCGGCATCTCGCAGATGCACGTCTCCCGGCTCCTGGCCCGCGTCCTGGCCGAGCTGCGCGCGGCGCTGCTCGCCGACGACGGCACACCGGAGCACGGAAGGCCGCGGCGCTGATGAGGCCGCGGCGCCGAGAGCGGCGCCGCCCCGCGCGCGTGCCGTCTGCGGCCGTGTGCTCCGCAGGGCCGGGCGGGTCGCCGGCCGCTCCCCCGCCCGGGCCGCTCAGGAAAGGACGACGCCATGGAAGCGGGCATATGGGGCTTCCCGGAGGGTTCGGGACACGCACCGGGCGCGGAACTCGTCGGTTTCCGCGTCGAGGCCACCGACGGGTCCATCGGCAGGATCGACAAGCACTCGGAGGACGTGGGCCGCAGCTACATCGTCGTGGACACCGGCCCCTGGATCTTCGGTCACCACAGGCTGATCCCCGCCGGAGTGGTGTCGCGCATCGACCGGGAACGGGAAGTGGTGCACCTCGACTGCACCAAGGAGCAGATCAGGGAAGCGCCGGACTTCGAGCGGGGACGGTACGACGACGCGGCCACCGCGCAGCTCATCGAGCAGCACTACGCGCACTGGCACCTGTGACGCGCGAGGCGTACGAGTTCGGTCAACCGGCGCCCGCGAGGCCGGGGTCGGCGGGCCGGAACGCGAACCGGGCGGCTCTCCGCGCCTTGGCCGGCTCGGGCGGCTCGGGCGGCCCTCGGCGCGCCACCTCCGCCGGCACGGGACGCCTGCCGACACGACACCTCCGCCGGGCCGGGGCCATGGTTCTCCGCCGGGCCGGGGCCCGTGGTTCCGCGTCCGCCTCGCTCAGGCGCCGTTGTTCGGCGGCGCGGCACTGATGCCGGCGAGGGCGGACCCCGGTTCACGCGCCCTCGCGAGGTCGCCCAGACTGACGACGCCGACCGGATGGCCGTCGTCCTCCACCACCGCGAGCCGGCGCACCCCGTGCTCCCTCATCGCCCTCATCGCCTGCGAGGCGTCCGCGTCCGGGCGCACCGTGAGAACGTCCGGAGTGCAGACGGACCGCACCGGCATGACGTGCGGGTTGTGCCCCATGGCCACCGACCGCACCGCGATGTCCCGGTCCGTCAGCATCCCGAGCAATCGGTCACTGTCCGCGACGAGGACGTCCCCGACGTCCATGTCACGCATCAGCCGGGCCGCCTCGACGAGCGACGCCTCGGGCGGGAGTGTCAGCACTCCGGCCGTCATCACGTCCTTCACCAGCTGCGTCATGACTCGCTCCCTTCCCTGACACTCCGCGCCTGCCCGGGTTCCTCCCGGTTATCCCGGGAAGCGCCGGAAGGGAGGGCCAGGGCACCGGCGTGAACGCCGTCGTACGGGAACCCGAGCACACGAGACCTCCGTCCGGGCCCGGTGCGCCGTCACCCCGAGTACGGGGGGCTCCCCCTCCGTCCCGGTGGGCGGCCGGCCTGGAGGGAGAGGAACGCCCAGGCGAAGGGCCACTTCGTCACACCGGGTGACGTCGTGCGGATGCGGGGGCGGCTCCGTCGTGTTTGCCTGGCAGATGGCCCCCGGCCCGGCGGCTCAGGCGTCCGGGCCCGGAAGGAGGAGCCATGAGCACAGCACGCGAACCGGTCAGGACGTCGGAGGAGCTCCGGTTCATGGCCGACGAGCTCACCCGCGGCGCGGAGCGCTGCAAGGACCCCGAACATCGTGAACGACTGCACCGCAGGGCGGAGGAGTTGCGCCGCCAGTGCGACACCGGCGAGGGCTCGGAGGAGAGGTCACCGGCGCACGCGAGGCAGGAGGCGTACCGACCCCAGCAGCACGGCTCCAGAGGGCCGCAGGGCCGCCGGACCGACCGGCCGCGTGGCACCTGACTGTCGAGGCGACGGCCGCCGGACCCGCCACCGGGTGCGGCGGCCGTCCGCCACCCGGCGGCCCGGCACCCGGGGCGTTGTGCACGGGTAGAATCCGGTTCGTCACGCTGGAGACGACATGACCATGTCCGAGCAGGGACCGGACGAGCCCGGACCCGACCCGCTGGCCGACGCGGTCACACAGCTCACCGCCGAACTCGCCGCGCTGCGCCGCGATGTCGCCCGCCGTCATCTGCTCGACCTGGCCTGCGGTGTGCTCGTCGCACGGCACTCCCTCGGCCCCGGCGAGGCGATGGACCACCTGGGCCGGCTGGCCGAGACCATGAACGTCGGCCCGGAGGACATCGCCGCCGACATCGTCAACGGCGCCACCGGCCCGTCCGGGGCGGCCGGCGGTCCGGCGCCCGAGGGGAGCACCGGTCCGCTGACGGCCTACGGTGCCGCATCGGCCGAGGCCGGCGAGGAGCGGGCCGAGGGCCGCAGGGCGCGGTTCGCCGAGGCCGCCGCCGATGCGGCTGCGCAGACGGGCGGCACGGTCGACGAGATCGCCGCGACCCTGCTGAACGGCGGAATGCGCCCGCTCGGCGCCCGCGCACTGTGGTTGTTCCGTCGCACGGAGACGGACTGCCTGCGACTGGCGGGCCAGGCCGGGGCGAACCCGCTGGAGGCGGCCCACTGGCGCTGGGTGCCGCCGGCGGCGGGCAGCGCCCTGCACCGGGTGCTGAACGACGGAACGCCCCTGTGGCTGCCCGACGGTACGTCCGCGGCCGAAGCGCTGCCGGGCCCCGCGCCCGGCTCCGCGCGGGCGGTGCTGCCGCTGCGGCAGCGCGGTGTGGTGACCGGGCTCGCCCTGGTCGACTGGCCGGGCCCCGTGGCTCTGGACGAGTCCGTCCGGCGGTCGCTGACCGGGCTGGCCGTTCCGGCCGCACGGATCCTGGACGCCGGTGCTCCCGGCACCCCCGATCCCGGAGTACTCGCCCCGCTGCTCGATCTGCTGACGCATCCCGCCATGGCCCTGCGGGCGGACCCGGAGAGCGGCACCCTGCACATCGAGCACCTCAACCGGCCGGCGCTGGACTCCGCGCGCCATGTGCACGGTCCCGCCGGCCGGCCGCTCGCCCAGGTGTTTCCGGCCATGCACGACGACCTCGTACGGCTCGCACGAACGGCCCGGGAGTCGGCGGCGCCGCAGCGGGTGGCGCGGGTGCCCGTCGTGCACCGGTCCGGCGACCCCGACCCGCTGCACGACGTACGGGTGCTCCCCGTCGGCCCCGACCGTACGGTGGTGTTCTGGCACGGTGCCACGAATCCCGAACTCTCCCTCAGCCGGGTGCTCGGCCGGCTGGAGAACCTGGCCGCGTTCGAGGACGACCTGATCACGGGCAGATCCCGGTGGAGCGAGCAGGCCTACCGGATCTTCGGCCTCGAGCCGGGCGGTTCCCCGGTGCCCCTGCGACGGCTCGCCCCGCATCTGCACCGCGAGGACACCGGCAAGCTCAACGAACTCCTGATGGAACTGACGCAGCGCCGGGAGGGCACCGACACCGTGGTGCGGGCGGTCCGCGAGGACGGCGGTCTGAGGCATCTGCGGATCGCCGCGGAACCGCTGCTGACGGGCGGAGTCCTCACCGGGATCACGGGCGTGTACCAGGACGTCTCGGCGCAGCACCACACCGAGATCGCGCTGAGCGCCACCTTCGACCGGCTGACCGCCGCACAGACCCAGGCCGCGCTGCGGCACCAGCTCGTCCTCCAGCTCCAGCAGGCGATCGTCCCGGAGGTGCCGGAACTCCAGCGACTGCCCGGTCTGCAGGTGGCGGCCCGCTACCGGCCGGCGGCCGAGGAGTACCGGGTGGGCGGCGACTGGTACGACGTGCTGCCGCTGCCCGACGGCAGGGTGCTCGTCGTCACCGGGGACATCGCGGGGCACGGCATCGACTCGGTGACGGGGATGGTGGCGCTGCGCAACGCCCTGCGCGGGCTCGCGTTCACCGGGCACACCCCGGGCCGGCTGATGGCCTGGCTCAACGAGGTCACGCTGCAGACGCACGGGCATCCGACCGCCACCGCCGTCTGCGGCCTGTACGACCCGTCGGACCGCTCGCTGTGCTGGGCCAGCGCCGGTCACCTTCCGCCGGTGCTGCTCCGTGAAGGGGCCGCCGATCTGCTCGAACCGCCGCGGAGCATCCTTCTCGGCGCGGTCCCGGCGGCCTCGTACCGGGAGACGGTGACGCGGCTGGAGCCCGGGGACACCCTGATGCTGTACACGGACGGGCTGGTGGAGAGCCGCCGCTCCGGTATCGACGAGGGACTGCACAGGCTGCGGCGGGCGGTGGAACGGCTGGCCCCCGCCGGACTGGACGAGCAGGCGGACGCGCTGCTGGCGGCGGTCACCGGGGACACCGACGACGACACGAGCCTGGTGGTCGTCCGGGTGTCCTGAGACATCGGGGACTGCCGCCCCGCTGCTCGCCGGCGTGTGAGGCCGTCGTCCCCACCCGGTCCCGGCCGCTTCAGTCGTGGTCGAGCCAGTGGTGCACGCGCTCGACCAGGTCGTGGGCGTCGACGGGTTTGGTGATGTAGTCGTTCGCCCCGGACTCCAGGCTCTTGGCCCGGTCCCCGGGCATCGCCTTCGCGGTGACCGAGATGATCGGAACATCGGCGAAGCCCGGCATGTCGCGGATCGCGGCGGTGGCCGTGTGCCCGTCCATGCCGGACATCATCACGTCCATCACGATGAGGTCCACCTCCCGGTGGGCGGTGAGCAGTTCGATACCGGAGCGCCCGTCGGCGGCGGTGAGCACATGCACCCCTTCCGCCTCCAGGATCTCGGTGAGCGCGTACACGTTCCGTACGTCGTCGTCCACGATGAGCACCACACGTCCGGCGAGCGATCCGCGACGGTCGGCCGAGGCGTCGCCGCCGGGTTCGAGGGATTCCTCGGGGGCGGCGGAGTCCGGGCCGCGCGGCAGGCTGCCGCCGATGGGCACGTAGAAGGTGAACTCGCTGCCCTCACCGAGCCGGCTCTCGGCGACGATCACCCCGCCCAGGAGCTGGGCGACCTCACGGCTGATGGAGAGGCCCAGTCCGGTGCCGCCGTAGCGGCGGCCGGTGGCGAGGGCGCCCTGCTGGAACGCGCCGAAGATGGTGTCCAGGTGCTCGGGCGCGATGCCGACTCCGGTGTCCCGCACCCGGAAGGCGACCACCGACATGCCGCGCATCCGCTCGGGGAGTTCGTCGTCGGCGGCCTTGTGGACCCGCAGTTCGACGCCGCCGCGCTCGGTGAACTTCAGGGCGTTGGAGAGCAGGTTGCGCAGCACCTGACGCAGCCGCGGCTCGTCCGTGGTGATCTCCGCGGGTACGCCGGGTGCGGTGACGACCCGGAAGTCCAGCTCGCGTTCGGTCGCCAGGGGCCGGAAGGTCATCTCGACGTACTCCAGCAACTGGCCAAGCGCGAACGGCTCGCGGTGGATGTCCATCTTCCCCGCCTCGACCTTCGACAGGTCGAGGATGTCGTTGATCAGCTGGAGCAGGTCCGAGCCGGCGGAGTGGATGACCTCCGCGTAGTCGACCTGCTTCTCCGTCAGGTTTCCCTCGGGGTTCTGAGCGAGCAACTGGGCCAGGATGAGCAGGCTGTTGAGCGGGGTGCGCAGCTCATGGCTCATGTTGGCGAGGAACTCGGACTTGTACATCGACGTGCGGGAGAGCTGCTTGGCCCGCTCCTCGAGCTCCTGCCGGGCCTGCTCGATCTCCAGGTTCTTGCGCTCGATGTCGCGGTTGCGGTCGGCCAGCAGGGCCGCCTTCTCGGCGAGTTCGGCGTTGGAGCTCTGCAGCTCCTCCTGCCGCACCTGCAGTTCCTGCGAGCGGGCACGGAGTTCCGCGGTGAGCAGTTGGGACTGCTCCAGCAGTTCGTCGGTGCGGGCGTGGGCGATCAGGGAGCTGACGATGACGCCGACCGTCTCGATGAACTGGTCGAGGAAGTCGCGGTGGAGGCCGGAGAACGGCCGCAGGGCCGCGAGTTCCACGGCGCCGAGCACCTGGCCCTCGACGAGGATCGGAAGCACGACAAGCGCCCCCGGCGGTCCGGCGCCGAGCCCGGAGGAGATAGTGAGATAGCCGGGCGGCAGATCGTCGACGGCGATGGTGCGGCGGCTGAGCGCGGCCTGCCCGACCAGGGACTCACCGAGCCGGAAGCGCGAAGGCGGTTGGGACGGGCCGGCGGGCGGCGCCCCGTAGGAGGCGATCCTGACGAGTTCGGTACCGGCGGCCCCCTCTCCTGCGCCCGTGCCTTCGTCCCGCGCCGCCCCCTCTCCTGCGCCCGGGCCTTCGCTCGTCCCCGTTCCTCCCCTCGTCCCCGCGCCCTCGCTCGTCCCCGTTCCTCCCCTCGTCCCCGCGCCCTCGCACTCACCCGCCGGCGCCGCCAGGAAGAACGCGCCGTACTGGGCGGACACCAGCGGCGGCAGCTCTTCCATGATCACGTGGGCCACCTGGACCGGGTCGCGGCTGCTCTGCATCAGCCCGGAGATCCGGGCGAGGTTGGTCTTGAGCCAGTCCTGTTCCTGGTTGGCGCGGGTGGTGGCGCGCAGGGACTCCACCATCATGTTGATGTTGTCCTTGAGTTCGGAGACCTCGCCCGAGGCGTCGACGGTGATGGACCGGGTGAGGTCGCCCTCGGCGACGGCGCTGGTGACCTCGGCGATGGCGCGGACCTGGCGGGTGAGGTTCCCGGCCAGCTCGTTGACGTTCTCCGTGAGCCGCTTCCAGGTGCCGGAGACGCCCTCGACCTCGGCCTGGCCGCCCAGCCGCCCCTCGCTGCCGACCTCACGGGCGACCCGGGTCACCTCGGCGGCGAACGACGACAACTGGTCGACCATCGTGTTGATGGTCGTCTTCAGCTCCAGGATCTCGCCCCGGGCATCCACGTCGATCTTCCGGGTGAGGTCGCCCTGGGCGACGGCGGTGGTGACCTGGGCGATGTTGCGCACCTGGTTGGTCAGGTTGGTCGCCATGGAGTTGACGTTGTCCGTGAGGTCCTTCCAGGTGCCCGACACCCCGCTGACGGTGGCCTGACCGCCCAGATCGCCCTCGGTGCCCACCTCGCGGGCCACCCGGGTGACCTCTTCGGCGAACGACGACAGCCGCTCGACCATGGTGTTGATGGTGTCCTTGAGCTCCAGGATCTCGCCCCGCGCGTCCACCCGGATCTTCTGCGTCAGGTCGCCCCGGGCGACCGCGGAGGCGACCTGCGCGATCGACCTCACCTGCGAGGTGAGGTTGTCGGCCATGGTGTTCACACCGGTGGTCAGCTCCTGCCAGACCCCGCTGACGCCCTTCACCCGGGCGTGCCCGCCGAGGCGTCCCTCGCCGCCGACCTCACTGGCGACCCGGGTGACCTCGGAGGTGACCAGCGACAGCTGGTCGGCCATGCCGTTGTAGACGGCGGCGATCTCGCCCATGATCCCGTCGGCTTCCTCCGGGAGCCGCGCGGAGAAGTCGCCGTCGCGCACGGCCGTCAGCCCGGCCAGGAGCTTCCTGAGCCCTTCCTCGCTCAGCTCCGCCGGTGGCCGGACCTCTCCCAGCGCCTCGCGCCCCGTGGCGGGCCGAGTGTGTCCGGATTCATCCATGGCCGACCTCGTGTGCCGAATCGTCCTGCGTCCCGTGGCCCGCGCACCACCCGGCGGGCAGTGCACCCGGCCCCGGCTCCCCTACCGACTGTCGCACGGTGGGACCGGGTCGGCGCCCCGTGCCGCTCACGGCCGGCGGGGGGCCGTGACCTCGGCCCACACCGTCTTTCCGGGGTCCCGGGGCACCGAGCCCCACGCCCGGGCGAGCCGGCCCAGCACCACGAGACCGTGCCCGCCGGGCACGGCCGGGTCGGCGTGCGGACGCGGCCGGGGCGGCACGGGGCTCGCGTCGCTGACCTCGATGCGGAGCCGCTCGGGGGTGCAGTTGAGAACGAGCTCCAGCGGCCCACCGGCGTGCAGGCAGGCATTGGTGACCAGCTCGGAGACCACCATCAGGACGTCCTCGGCGACCGCCCGCCGTTCCTCGTCCCAGTCCGGTGCCGTGTCGGTGCTCGTGTCCCAGGCGTACGGGTCGCCCCCGGGGAACGCCTCCGCGGACCGGGCGAGACCGCCGGGCGGCAGCCATTCCCAGTCGGCGAGGGCCGTCGCGCTGAAGTCCCGGCAGCGGCCGACCACGCCCCTCGTCCCCGAGATCCCGAGACGACGGGTCTGGCCCTGCTGCGGAAGTGCCGCGCTCACGGCTATTCCTGCCGTGGGCCCGCGAGCGCCTCGCCGAGGCTCGCGTACCGGGGGAAGACCGCCCCCGCACCGGTGATGGTGAGCATGCGGGTCACCTGTGGCCGCAGTGCCACGAGCTCCACGCGGGCCTCGCTCCCCTGCGCGGCGAGTCTCGCCCGCAGCAGCACGTTCAACCCGGTGGAGTCGCAGAACAGCAGCTCCGCACAGTCGACGAGAATTCGCCGTGCCCCGCCGGCGACCGCGTCGTCCAGGGCCGTGCGCAGCGGTTCCGCCGTGTCGTGGTCGAGCTCGCCGGTGAGTTCGACCACCACGATGCCCGGTTCCGGGCCGGGCCGGGCCGTGACCGTGAACCGGCCACCACCACTGCTGCCACTGCCGGCCCAGCCGTCCTGTGCTGACACCATGCGCGGTTCTCCGTCCGTCCCTGCCGGCTCTCCGTCCGTCCCCGCCGGCTCTCCGTGCGTACCCGCCTGCTCTCGCGCGTCGGCCCCACCGCCTGCCGTTGCTCCGCCCGTCCCCGCCGGGACCCCGCGCGTCGCCCCCGGGACGTCGCGCCGTTCCGCCGGTGACAACCCGACTATGGCACCGCCTCCGCCGTACCGCTCCCGTTCCACGGGCTCGCGACGGCGCGGCGGCACCGGACCCGGCCTCTGCCCCGGTCCGGTCATCCACAGGCCGCTTCGGTCCTCACGCGGCGACTACCCAGCGCTCGCATGGCTAGGCTGAAATACCCGTCGATTCTTCTCACAAGCGGCGAAAGCTGGCGCATGCGATGAACGTGACCTCCGACTTCGAGCTGCTGGGCGTGACGATCCAGGTGGAAGGGCGCCCCGACATGCCCGTACGTCTGGCGCCCGCCGCCCAGCGGCGCGGTACCGGGCCGCCGCCCACACCCCTGGTGCTGCGGGAGGGGTCGGAATTCCGGGTGCGGCTGGAATTCGCCGTGGGGGCGGGCCGGGACCTGGAGGGGCTGCGGTTCATCGACGAGCGGACCCGTCAGGGCGTGACCGTCGGCCATCAGGAGATCCTGCTCGGCGACTACCGCCGCGGGGGTCCGTACGAGATCGTGCTGCCGCCGGAACGGCTGCCGATCGGCCATATGGCCCGCGACGTCTACCAGGTGATCGGCACCTTCGTGGACGAGGAGGGCCGGGTCCTCGGCTGCGAGTCCCACAGCTTCGAGATCACCAAGGACTGGCCCCACTGAGCACGCCCGGCGACTGGCCCCGGTGTGGCCGCCCACTCGGGGGCCTCGCCGCGACCCTTCGCCCGGGGGCCTCACTGCGACCCGTCGCGGGGGGAGCGGCAGCACTGCACGGCCACGGCCCGTGCACCCTCGGACCGCGGATCGCCGCCCTGGATCTGTCGCCGGCGCGGCGGCGCTCGAGATGTCGGCAGGGGCGTGCGGCCCACGGCGGCCGGACTGCTGCCGAGCACGCCCCCGGCGACGCCCCGGCCCGTGCGTACGACGCCGGCCCGGTCCTCCCCGGACCAGGCCGTGCGTTCGGCGCCCGGACGGCTCACGATGGGCTTGAGGCGAACGGAGGCACAGCGATGAGCAGCTCTTCGATACGGATCACGGCCGCCCTGTCCACCGAGCACCGCGGCCGGTTGATGGAGATGGCCAAGGACGTCAAGTTCCCGGAAGGGGCCCGTGTCTTCGAGGAGGGCCGCCTCGCCGACCGGTTCTGGATCATCCGGTCGGGGACCGTCACGCTGGACATCCGTGTTCCCGGCCGGCGCCCCGCCGTGATCGAGAACCTCGGCTTCGGTGAACTCGTGGGATGGTCGTGGCTGTTCCCGCCGTACGTCTGGCAGTTGGGCGCCGAGGCCATGACCCCGGTACGGGCCCAGGAGTTCGACGCGGTACCGGTCCGCATGCTGATGGACGCCGATCCCGCGTTCGGCTCGGCGATCGGCCAGTGGGTCGGGCGCGTCCTGGCCCATCGGCTGCACTCGGCCCGGGTGCGGCTGCTCGATCTGTACGCCCCGTACGGCAGCGGTCTCACACCGTGAACTGAGCACCGTACAGCACCGTATCCTGGCTCCGGGCGGCGGACCGCGATCACCGCTCCCGGGCCCGCAGCCGGGGACCTCCCCGGCATGCGCCCCCGGGAGCCCGGCGCCCCGGCGGTTGCCGTCGTCACGCCGGTGTACCGCCGTTCGTCACGCCGTCGTTCCGAGGAGCTGGGAAGTGCACCGTGAGTTATGAGGTCCGTGGCGGTCCGGCGGAGCCGGCGGAGGCCCGCGCGGGCATCGGCCGCCGGGGCGACGGGCCCAGGCTCGTGGCCGTCAGCGATCTGCACGTCCGCTACGCCGAGAACCGCTCCGTCGTCGAGCGGCTGCGCCCGGAGTCGGACGAGGACTGGCTGCTGGTCGCCGGTGACGTCGGCGAGTACGTCGCCGACGTGCGCTGGGCACTGGACCTGCTGGCCGGGCGGTTCGCCAAGGTGGTCTGGACGCCTGGCAACCACGAGCTGTGGACGCCTCCCGACGACCCGGTGCAGTTGCGCGGCGAGGAGCGCTATGAGCACCTGGTGCGGCTCTGCCGGGAGCTGGGGGTGGTCACTCCCGAGGACCCGTTCCCGCGGTGGGAGGGATCCGGCGGACCGGTGGCGATCGCCCCGCTCTTCGTGCTGTACGACTACTCCTTCCGGCCCGCCGGAGCGCACTCCAAGGAGTCGGCCCTCGCGATCGCCGAGGAGGCCGGAGTGGTGTGCACGGACGAGTTCCTGCTGCACCCGGACCCCCATCCGTCGAGGGACGCCTGGTGCCGCGCCCGGCTCCGGGTCACCGAGGCCAGGCTGGCCGAAGTACCGCCGGAACTGCCGACCGTCCTCGTCAACCACTATCCGCTGGTGCGCGAGCCCACCAAGGTGCTGTGGCACCCGGAGTTCGCCCTCTGGTGCGGGACGGAGGCGACGGCGGACTGGCCGCGCCGGTTCCGTGCCTCCGCCGTCGTGTACGGCCATCTGCACATCCCTGGGCTGGTGTGGTGGGAGGGCGTACCCCACCAGGAGGTCTCCCTCGGGTATCCGCGCGAGTGGCGCAGGCGTCCGGGTACGCCCGGCCGTCCCGTGGAGGTCTTCCCGTTGGTTCCGGACGGAGCGTGCACGTGATCGGCAAGCTGCTGCCCCCGCCGATCGCGGTCTGCGAAGCCTTCCGCGACCCACCGGTGTTGGAGATGTACCCCGAGGAACGCGCCGTCGTGGCGAACGCCGTGCCCCAACGCCGGCAGGAGTTCGGCACGGTCCGGGCGTGCGCCCGCAAGGCGCTCGGAGAACTCGGCTACGCGCCCGGGCCGATCCTGCCGGGAGCCGCGAGGGACCCGCAGTGGCCGCCCGGTGCGGTCGGCGCCATGACCCACTGCCAGGGCTACCGTGCGGCGGCCGTCGCACACGCCGCCGACGTCCTGACGATCGGCCTGGACGCCGAGCCCCATCTGCCCTTGCCGGACGAGGGAGTCCGCGACCTGGTCACGCTCCCCGAGGAACGCGCGGCGCTGGACCGGCTGAGCGTCCTGCGCCCGGATGTCTGCTGGGACCGGCTCCTGTTCAGCGCCAAGGAGAGCGTCTACAAGGCCTGGTTCCCGCTGGCCCGGCGATGGCTGGACTTCGAGGAGGCCGCCCTCACCATCGACCCCGACGACGCCACCTTCCACGCCCGGCTGCTGGTGGACGGCCCGGTCGTCGACGGCCGCCCGCTGACGGGATTCGACGGGCGCTGGCTCGTCGAGTCGGGGCTGGTGGTCACGGCGATCGCGGTGGTGCGCTGAGGCGCGAGCGCATGGAGCGCGACGGTGACGGCATCGCCCCGCACTCACGTCCGGGCTCAGCCCCACGCCCATCCACGATCAAGGCCGCCGCACCGTCCAGCACAACCCGACGAAGTACTACCCGGGGCTGTCAGGCCCGGAGTGGGCAAGGAGGAGCGGCAGGCTCAGCCGGGCGTCGGGGTGCATCCGGAGCAAGTGGTGCACCACCCCGGAGAGGCCGGGGAGCAGCCCCGGTGCGAACGCTTCCTTGGCGAGGCCGCCGACCGGACCGCGCTGCTCGATGCCGGTGATCAACTCGGCGTCGGCCTGGGCGGCGGAGGGGCCCTCGTACCCCTTCAGGCCGCGCAGGTGGTGGAGGAGCTCCCAGAGTCCGAGGTCGCCGTGGCAGAGGGTGTGGCTCCAGCCGAACCCCTCGCGGAGGCCGGCCGGACCCGAGCGGAGGGCGGTGTCCAGGTACCGGGGATCGCCCGTGCGCCGGTGGAGGTCGACGGCGGCCAGGCCGATGCCCGTACTGCCATGGCACCACGCGGTGGGGAAGTCGACGTCTCCTCCGATCCGCGCGTCGGCCCAGGCGCGTTCCTCCGGCACGTACAGCGACTCCTCGAAGTCGTGGGCCAGAGCGCCGAGTTCGTGCCATCGACGCCGGTCGGCCGGGCTCCCGGCAGCGGACAGGGCGAGCCGGGTGAGTGCCCACCCGGCACCGGTGGCGCCATGGGCGAATCCGCCGATGCCCTCGGGGAACATCAGCGTGGACCACCGGGCTCCGCGGTCGTCGAGGACCGCAGTCCGTTCCAGCTGCCGCCCGGCCTCTGCGGCGACGTCCAACCACCGCTCCTCGCCCGTGAGTTCGGCGAGATCGAGCAGCGGGACCGGTATTCCGGCCGCGCCGCTGAGCACGTCGAGCGCCCGGTCCTCGGCGAGGATCTCCGGGGTCAGCAGCGCGGCCCTGGCGCGGGCGCGGTCGAGGAGCCCGGGCGTGCCGAGGAGGCGGTGCAGTACGCTCCAGGTCCACACCTGCGAGGCGATTCCGGTGAAGGCCCCGAGCGGCCGGGTCGGCGTGGTGTCCTCGGTGGCGGCCAGCACTTCCAGGGTGCCGGCCAGCACGGATTCGGCATCGGCCACCGGATCGGCTCGGCCGGCCCGCTGCTCCCGCAGGTGCTCCGCGAGGGCCACCGCCACGCCGCCCTGCCCGGTGTAGAGGTCCGCGCCGAGCGGGCGGATCGCCCAGCCGTAGTCCGTGAGCACCGGACTGATCCAGGTCGCGGTGGCGTCGGCGCCGCGCACGGCGGCCGCGCAGATGGTCCGCACGACCTCGGCCGCCAATGTGCGCCGCCGCCTGTCCAGGTCCTCGGTGTGCGGCGCACGGGCGGGGGTGCGTACCCGGTCGGGCAGCCGGCGTTCGTTCAGATAGGCGCCGACCAGGGCGCTGCGGATAGTGTCCCGCTCACGGGTGAGGTCCGCGCGCCGCCACCCCGTCAGGAAGGAGTCCAGCCGCTGTGCGTCCACCTGCTCGCCGAACGCGGGGACGTCCCCGACCAGGAGGTCCGCGATCTCCCCGTCGATCACCGCCGGTTCGCGAGGTGCTCCCGGGGCGGCGAGGGCGTTGCGGCGGAGGATGTCCCGGGCCCGTGCCAGGGCGGCGTCGGGGTCGTGCAGCGAGGCCGGGTGCCAGAGCATCCGGCCGATGTCCGTGTACGTCTGAGTGGGCCGCCGGATCCTGCGGACCCGGCATCCGTCGAACACCCGCAACAGCGCGTCGAGCCGACCGTCCGCGTCGAGCTGGGCGAGGGCTTCGGTGAGCCCGTCGAAACCGGCCAGGACCTGGTCCCAGTGGCGGATCAGTACGGGTTCGGGGCTGGGGTGGTTGCGGGCCGCCGGCAGGTCCACCACGCCGATCTCCATCCGGGCGGTGTCCCGTCCGCCGTCCACGATGACCGGGACGCGGATCTGCGGCTGCTGGCCGGGCAGGCCGCCGGCGGCCGAGAGGTCCACGCCGGCGAGGGCGTAGCCGTCGGTGCGGAGCGGGAGGATGCCGGTGCGCAGCACGGTGTTGCGGATGGTCCGGGCCGCCCGGTCCACGGCGTCGCCGCGCCCGCTCGGCGGTACCTCGACGTCGGGGGTGAACAGGGCTTCGGCGTCGACCACGGCGGGCACCGGACCGTGGGCCACCAGGTTCTCGGCGTGCAGGTCGGTCCCGCCGAGGAGGCGCATCACCGCCAGCCAGCCGCCCAGGGCACGGTAGAAGCGGGCGAGTTCCGCCTCGTCCCGGCAGTAGTCGTGACCGAGGTGCTCGGCCCAGCCGTAGCCGTCCTGGACCACGACCCTCGGCACGCCCAGGTCCTCGGCGCCGGGGACGGCGGCGACGAAGGAGCGCAGCGCCGCGTCCACGTCCACGGGCCGCGGCTTGTACATGACGCCGGCGCTGTCGAAGACCAGCCGGGCCACCGCCCGGCCCCCGTGGTGGGTGTCCCCGCGGGCGAGCTCCAGGGTGCGCAGTGGTCCGGGGTCGCCGCCGAGCAGGTCGGCGACGGCGCGCCGGTCCGCGGCGAACCGGGTGCCGAGTTCCATGGCGCCGTCGATGAGCAGGCGCCCGGAGGCGAAGGCCCGTCGACGCAGTGCCGGATAGCGCCGGTGCAGGGTCTCGGAGAACCCGGGGGCGGAGGCGTGCAGGAGGAAGGCGTCCCATCGCGTGGACGGGTCCGCGCCGGGCAGGCCACCGGCCAGGGCGGCGGCCTGCAGTTCGAGCAGCAGCACCCGGTTGAGCCGGAGCTGGAGGGTGCGGCGTAGGACTTCGCGCGTGGCCTCGCGCAGAACCTCCCGCTCGTCGGAGGCCAGCCCGGCCGTCCCCGGGATCCGCTCGTCCAGCTCCGCGAACAGCGGGGCCGCGAAGGCGTCCACCGGGCCGGCGAACCATCCCTCGGGCGGCGGTCCGTCGGCCGGACGGGCCGCTGCCACCGGTTCCACCATGCTGCTTCCTCTCCTGACGGCTGGGGGTTCCCCGGGTGGTGCCGGCCGGACCCGCGGGTCCGGCCGGCGCGGGCCGGGGAACCCGTGAGGGCTCCCCGGGTGGTGCGTTCGGTGCGGTACGACGGTTCGTCAGCAGCAGTAGCTGTGCCACGAACCGGTGCAGCTGCTGCACCCGGTGAACAGCGCCTCGGTGCCGTCGGTCAGCGCGGCCTCGCCGGCCGCACCGCCCACGTAGAGCGGGCCGGCCGGGTTGTCAGCACCGAAGGCCGTCTCTGCACCCTGGAGCCAGGCGATGACCACCTCGTCCGTATGCGTCGTGGACATGACAGACATGGAGTTCCTCCTACGAATCGCCGGAAGTGCACGGGGCTACAGAATCCACCGGAATCGATCCATCCGGGATCTCCCAGAACCGGCCAATCGTCGAGCGGGAATCCGGGCGCACCCGGCCCGCTCCGGAGATCGCCGTCGCACGGCCGGGCCCGCGGCCGCCGCCGGCGCACCGAGGACGCCATCCATGATGGCGGGCGGTGTCCGCCCGTGCGCGGCCCCGTCCGGCGAGACCACCGTGGGGCCCCGAAGGGGACGGCGACGGCGCCTGTCAAGAGGCGCGGCCCATACACATCCGGCCATTCACTCCCTGGGCGGTATCCCGGTCCGCGCCGCCGACCGCGAGAGTGCGGCATACGCCGCCGCCTTCGTACACACGAGACGCGGGGCGGCGGCGGTCGGTCGTACACATGCGGTCGGCTACGGCATCGCGGTCTTCCCGTGCCGCGCCCGTGGGTGGCCACGCACAGCTCGCGGCCGTCCGGGCTCGGGGCCGGGCAGAGGGCCGCTGTCATCGGCAGCTTGCCGGTGGCAGTACCGGGCTGAACGGCCAGGTCGTCGGCGAGGTCCGCTGAGAAGTGGGAGCGGAGGTGGGGCTCACCCCGAGCGGCCACAGCCGCCCACGCGCACGGGCGTTCGGCGATACGAGCGCCCTTGCACGGCGGCCGCGGTCTCAGGGGTGACCGCGGTCAGCTGCAGGCGCCCTCGCTGGAGGTCGCGTGGGAGAGGTGGAAGGCGGGCGTGTCCGGGCCGGGCGGCGGCAGGTCCTCGGCTCCCGGGAAGACCAGGGGCGGCTGCTCGTCCGGAGTCAGTGTGACGCGGACGCAGTACTCGGTCTCGGTGTCCTCGGTGCTGACCGTGTAGCCGCCGTCCTCCTCCTTGTGTGTGTCGACGCCGTGCCCGGGTCCGATGCCGCTCTCCCGGATCGCCTCGGCGATCAGGAAGCCACGGTCGCCGTCCAGGCTCGTGTAGTGCCGTTCTCCGTCCAGGTCCGCGACGCCCTGTTCGACGGCGTCGCGGAATTCGCCCTCGCTCCACGTCGACTCGGCCCGCATGCCGAACAGCGCGCCGAACGCGATGAGCGGCGTCAGGATGATGAGTGCGAGACCGACCGGGTTGCGGTGGTTGAAGACGTACCGGCTGGTTCCCCACCTGCTCCTGACGAAGACCGGCTCCTCGCTCAACGCGGCACCCGCCAGCCGCCGATGAAGGCCGTCCGGGCCTCCGTCCGGAACGCGAGCTCCGGGACGTCGGCGGTGTGGACAGGGACGCCCTCGGCCCGTGCGGCCGGTCCGGGGTGGGCTCGGCCGGAGTGAAACGAGAGTCCACGGCGAGAAGCGGTCGTCATGGCGCAACTGTATCGGCGAGGGTCATCCCATCGGTGATCGACCTGACCGGGACGACGACCGCTCGGGCCGGCCGGGAAGAGCGAGGTGAACGTCACCCTCCCGGGCCCGAAGTCGCGGCGCCGATGCCGGCGTTGTCGTCGTCAGGGAGGCGCCAGGCCACAGTCCACCGTGCGTTGGACCGTGTCACCGGCGATCGGAACGGGAGTCAGCAGTCCCCCGGCCGCCGAGGGGTCCGGCTCACCCCACGTGTGCACGGATCGTGCTCCATCCCCTCCTCGCAGCAGCCCGGATGGTGAGTGAGCCCAACGGCAAGTACTCGACCACCATGCCGCACGCATCGCCGCTCACCAGCCCGCGCGCCCACCGATCGGCGACAGACCGGCCGTTGAACCCCGCCCGAAGCGCATCCTGACCGGGTCAAGGTGCGCTTCGCCCCGGACAGGGGCGCTGGTCCCCGACTGGCCCCCAAGAACGATCAAGGGGCCGTTTCAGATCACTCTGAAACGGCCCCTTGACCTGCGACTCTTCCGAGTCGGGACGACAGGATTTGAACCTGCGACCCCTTGACCCCCAGTCAAGTGCGCTACCAAGCTGCGCCACGTCCCGATGCGCGCATCCCCCAGGGTCTGCCCCCGGCTGACCGCGCAAGAGAACATTACCCCAATCCGCACCTCGCCCGGGGACACGACCCCCGCCGGGGGCGACGGGCCCGCCGGTGGGCCCGTCGCCCGGTCAGGAGTGACAATCGGGGCGTGACCAGGACGTCGAGGGATCGCGATGACGAGGGCCGGGCGCGCAACGCCCGTCCGAGGGACGGGCTGGGGCGGCCGCTCCAGTACGGGCAGGAAGGAGTGCAGCGGCAACCGGAAGGGGTGGTCCGGTCACCCGATGAGACTCTGGCCGAGGCGCAGCGCCTGCTGGACGCGGGCATGCCGTTCCACGCCCACGAGGTGCTGGAGGACGCCTGGAAGTCCGGACCGGAGGAGGAACGCGGGCTGTGGCGGGGCCTTGCGCAGCTGGCCGTGGGGCTGACTCATGCGGCGCGCGGCAATCCCACGGGCGGCGCCGCGCTGCTGACCCGGGGCGCCCACTCCATCGCCCCGTACGCGTCGGGGCGGCCGTATGCGATCGATGTCGTGGGGCTGGCCCGCTGGGCGGAGGAGCTGCGGGACGAACTGCGGCAGGACGGGAGCCCGGTCCCCGCCGCGGGACGGGCACCGCGGCTGCGCGCGGGCTGAGCCGGCCGCAGCGCGGGCGGCGCTGACGCTGCTCACTCATGCCGGAAGCACGGCCCGGACCGGGCCTGGGGGCGGACTGGTCCCGCTCGGCGATCGGCGACCTGCGGCGCCGTCACCGGCCGCACGGGGGCACGGGGGCAGGCACGGAGGCACGGGCGCACCTGCCGGAACCGGCCGGGAACCGCCAGGCCGCGCGGCCGGTGACCACTGCGCGGCGGCGGCAGAGCCTGCCGGAGCGGCGCTGTCCGACGCTCCGCGCGGCAGGGCTGGGGCAGGGCACCGGACCGCAGTGAGGCCCGTCGGGCCGTCGATCCCGGGCGCCGGGCCCGGGGTCACGGGCGGGCTCACCCCAGGTGGAACAGGGGCCCCGTGAGTGTCAGCCCCAGGTCGTGTCCGGCGTAGGCGAAGAACGCCAGCATCACCAGCGCCGCGCCCCCGAGGGCGGTGTCCTTCAGGAACGAGATCTGCTCCGTCTGTCGGGTGCGGGGGTCGGTCTCCTTCCAGAACGCGTGCATGATCAGCGCGGTCGGCAGGACGAACACCGCGATCAGCAGGGCGCCGAGGTCCGCCCAGACGCCGAGCACGACGCTCAGGCCGCCGAGCAGCAGGAGCACTCCGCTCAGCACGGTCGCGGCCTCCGCGGCGGGCAGGCCCTTGGAGGCGGCGTAGGCGCCCATCTGCTTGTGCTGGGTGAGGTGTCCCACCGCGGAGAAGAGGAACACGATCGCGAACAGGACGCGCCCGATCAGGACCAGGACATCCATTCCGGCCTCCGGGGTTCACGAGGGCGACGGTCTCCGCGGCCGGGAGACCGATGGTCTCGTCGTTCGAGGGGGCGCCGGCCTCCGCCTCCATTGTCCATCCGGCCGGAGGAACGCTCAGATCGGAGCGTCGTCGCAGGTCAGCACCGCGGGCAGGAGAGGCCCGCACCGGTTCCCGGGGGCACGCGGGGGGTGACAAGGGTTTTCCCCGTATCGGGTTCACCGCGCCTTTCCCTACTGTCTGCCGCACCGGTGGATCCCGGCCATCCCGACCTGAATGTCAGGTGCATGTTAATGCTGGGTGACATCCGGTGGCGGCTCTTGACCAGGGGCCGTCACGCAGGCGGCGGCGCACGGGCTCACCCGGCCCGGGGCACCACGGATCGCACCCCCACAGCGAACCGCGGAAGCCATGCGCCGCCCCTCTGCGTTCCGCACCGTCATTTGAAAGGGATCATCTTGAACGGTTCCGGACGGAGACTCATATCCGTCGTGGCCGCGAGCGCCACGATATTGGGTGCCGCGGCCACTTCCTCCGTGGCGTTCGCCGCCGCCTCGGGGGAGCCCTCGCCGAAGCCCGCACCGGCTTCGCAGGCGATGACCGAACTCCCCTCCTCGCCCGTCGAGAAGGTCATCGTCACCTACAAGTCCCAGGCCGCGGAGGCGGGTTCGAACGCCGCCGCCGCAGGTGACGCCAAGGCCAAGGGCTCCGAGACCGGGGAGAGCCTGCGCTTCGAGCGCCGTCTCGCCGGCGGTGCCGCCCTGGTCGACCTGGGCGGGGAGGCCTCGAAGAAGGACCTCGCCGAGGTGATGGACGCCTACCGCGCCGACCCCTCGGTCGCCTCGGTGGAGCCGGACATCCGCGCCTACGCCATGGCGGTCACCCCGAACGACACCGACTACACCAAGCAGTGGGACCTGTTCGAGGCCACGGGCGGCATGAACGTCCCGGGCGCCTGGGACAAGACCACGGGCAGCGGTGTCACCGTCGCCGTCATCGACACCGGCTACGCCACCCACTCCGACCTGGCGGCGAACATCGTCTCGGGCTACGACTTCATCTCCAGCTCCGCGGACGCCCGTGACGGCAACGGCCGCGACAGCAACGCCAGGGACGAGGGCGACTGGAACGCCACCGACAACGAGTGCGGTCTCGGTTCCAAGGCGAGCGACTCGTCGTGGCACGGCACGCACGTCGCGGGCACCATCGCCGCCACCACCCACAACGGCAAGGGCGTCGCGGGCATCGCGTACCAGGCGAAGATCCAGCCCGTGCGCGTGCTCGGCAAGTGCGGCGGCTCGTCCTCGGACATCGCCGACGCCATCACCTGGGCGTCCGGCGGGAGCGTCCCGGGCGTCCCGGCCAACGCGACCCCGGCGAAGGTGATCAACCTGAGCCTCGGTGGAGCCAGTTCCACCTGCCCGAGCGTCTACCAGAACGCCATCAACGGAGCCGTGTCCCGCGGCACCACGGTGGTCGTGGCGGCCGGCAACAGCAACGCCAACGCCTCCGGGTTCACCCCGGCCAACTGTGCGAACATCATCAACGTCGCGTCGACGAGCCGTGAGGGCAACCGGTCCTTCTACTCCAACTACGGCTCGGTCGTCGACGTGGCGGCGCCCGGCGGGGAGACCCGCCGTGCCACCGACACACCCGGCACCGTCACCACCCCCGAGAACGGCATCCTCTCCACGCTGAACTCGGGCACCACCACCCAGTCGGCCGAGAACTACAAGCCCTACCAGGGCACTTCGATGGCCGCACCGCACATCGCCGGGCTCGCCGCCCTGCTGGAGTCCGTGAAGCCGGCGCTGACCCCGGCCGACATCGAGTCGGCGATCAAGGCCAATGCCCGTCCGCTGCCCGGCACCTGCACCGGCGGCTGCGGCAGCGGCATCGCCGACGCCACCAAGACGGTGAACGCGGTCTCCGGCACCACGCCCGGCGGCACGACCTTCACCAACGGTACGAACGTCACGATCTCGGACAACTCAACGGTCTCGTCCTCGATCACCGTCACCGGCCGCTCCGGCAACGCCCCCGCCGCCCTCAAGGTCGACGTGGACATCAAGCACACCTGGCGCGGCGACCTGGTCATCGACCTGATCGCCCCGGACGGGACCGTGCGCAACCTGAAGACCTCGTCCGGCTCGGACAGCGCCGACGACGTCCTCGCGACGTACACCGTCGACGCCTCCAGCGAGGTCGCGAACGGGACCTGGAAGCTGCAGGTCCGCGACGTGGCGTCGGGTGACACCGGCTACATCGACAGCTGGAGTCTCACCTTCTGAGACACCGGTACGACCAGCATTCACGCAGGTCAGGGGCGCGTTCGCGGGCACGGTCCGCGGGCGCGCCCCGTGGTCGGCCCGGTCCGGACCTGTCCGCATGCCGGACACCGGGCCTGGACTGGGCCGATCGGGTTCGTATCCTCTGCTCGAACGGGCAGGGGGCCCGCGCACGCCGGAAGGTGGTGGTGGGTACGTGAACGTCGGCGCGTACCTCCCTCCGCGCGCGCACGCGGGGAGGCCTCACGTACCGGTCGGCCGGGCCGAACTCCTCGACCGCCTCGACCGGGTCCTGCACGCCCGCGGGCGCGCCCTGCTCACCGGCCCCGCGGGGGTCGGCAAGTCCGAAGTGGCGCTCGCCATCGCGGCGCGCGCCGAGGCGCGCGGCGAGAAGGTGCTGTGGCTGGCCACGCTCCCCACCGACCGCGGGATTCCCGGCGCGGCCGCGGCGGCGCTCGTGGCCTCCGTCGCCGCGTCGGCGACCGACCCGGGGCCTCGGACGGGCCTCGCCCCGAGCGGCGGGAATCCGGCCGGGGAGCAGGACTCCCTCCGGCTGCTGCCCGGACCGCAGCGCGCCGCCGTGGCGATGCTGTGCCGGGAGGCACCCGTGCCCGAGGAGGGATGGGACCGCATCGCCCTGCGACTCGCCCTCGCCGGGATCCTCCGGACGCTCACCGCCGGCAGTCCGGTCCTGCTCGTCGTGGACGGAGTCCAGCGGGTGGACCCGGAGAGCGCCGATCTGCTGCGCTTCGCCCTCCATCTCGCCCCGCCCGCGCTGCGGGTCGTCGCCGTCGAGACCCCGGACGCCGAGGCGTACGGACCCGGCTCCTCCGGCGAAGGCCCGGAACCGCTGTGGGTCCCGTCCGAGGCGGACGTGCTGAACGTGGCGCCGCTGCACGCGGACGAGATCGCCGAACTCCTCATCCACCACCGTCTCCCCTCCCGGATGGCCGGCCGCATCCACCGGGCCAGCGGCGGCAACCCACGGCTCGCCCTCGCCATCGGTCGCTCCCTCGCCGACGCGCGGACGCCGGTGCACCACGCCGAGGCGCTGTCCCTGTCCGGCCGCGCCCGCGACCTCGCCCGGCAGCTCCTCGGTGTGGCCTCCCCCGCCGTGCGCGCCACGCTGCTGCTCGCCGCGCTCGCACTGCGGCCCTCGGCGTCGCTGATCCGCAGGGCGGGCCGGCCCACCGCGGAGTCCGACCTGGCCATGGCCGAACGGGCCGGACTGATCGCTCTCACCGAGGACGGCACGGTGTCCTTCACGGCGGGTGTGCTGCCGTCCACACTCGTGCACGACGCCTGCTGGATCGAGCGCAGCCAGGGCCACGCCGCGCTCGCGCGGGTCGTGGACGACCCGGTGGAGGAGGTACGGCACCGGGCCCTCGCCACCGATGTACCCGACGAACGGCTGGCGGCCGAGGTCGCCGCCGCGGCCGACTCCGCACGGCGCCGCGGCAACAGCGCCCTGGCGGCCGAACTCGCCCTGCTCGCCGCGGAGTCCACGCCGGGGCGGGAGGGAACGCAGCGGATCGCCCGGCTGGTCGACGCGGCGGAGGAAGCCGCCCGCGCCGCCCGCGCCGACCTCGCGGTGCGCGCCGCCACCGATCTCCTCTCCCGGGACGCCGCTCCCGCCGACCGGGTCCGGGCCCGCCTCGCGGTGCTGGACACCGCCGGTCAGGGACTCACCGGCCTCGACGAGATCTATGTGCACGCGATGGAGGACTCCGAGGGCGACACCGCGCTGCGCGCCGCCGTACAGCTCCGCCTCGCCGTGAAGTACGTCCTCGCCGACGGCGACCCCGTACGCTCACGGGCGGCCGCCGTCGACTCGGCGGAACTGGCCTCCTCCGTCGGCGACGCGAGGACGGCGGCCAGGGCCCTGACCGTGCGGGCGCGCATGGAGCGCTTCCTCGGCTCGCCGGACGCGGAGCGGGTGCTGGCCGAGGCGCGGGCCCTGGAGATGGTCGAGCGGCCGCCCGGGATCCGCAACGCCGCACAGATACTGACGATCCGTCACGCCCTCTTCGACGACCGGCTCGGCGACGCCCGGGACCAGCTCAACGCGCTGCTGCCGCTGGTCGAGCGCCGTGGCACCGTCGAGGACGCCATCGAGCTGTTCAACACGTCCGCGGAGGTCGAGGCCCGCCGTGGCCAGTGCGCGGCGGCGCTGTCGCACGCCGGACGGTCACTCGCCCTGACGCTGGAGGCGGGCCTCTCCCCGGGACCCGCCTGGTACTCGCTGGCCCTCGCAGAAACGGCCGGCGGCAGCTTCGCCCGCGCCGCCGGCTACGCGCGCCGCAGCGCCCAGGCCTCCGAGGAGGAGGGCGACCATGTCTTCCTGTCCCGCAGCCTCTACGCGCTCGGGCGGGTCCAGCTCGTCACCGGCGACGTGGCCAACGCCCTGGAGACCCTGAGACGGGTCCAGGCCGGGGAGCGCGCCCAGTCCGCCGTGGACCCGTCCATGCTGCGCTGGCACGAGGAACTGGCCGAGGCGCTGATCGCCAACGACGCCCCGGAGGAGGCCGCAGCGGTGCTCTTCGACGTAAGGCCGGTCGCGGAGCGGCTGGGCCGTACGACGGTGCTGCTCGGCTGCGACCGGGTGTACGCGCTGTACCTGGCGGCGAGCGGGAAGGCCGACGAGGCGACCGGGCTGCTGGCGGAGACGGCCGACCGGTTCGGCGACGCGGGGCTGCCGCTGGAGCGCGGCCGGGCGCTGATCGCGCTCGCCCGGGTGGAGCGCCGCCGCCGCAGGCGCTCGGCGGCGCAGCAGGCCCTGCAGTCGGCGGCGACGGTCTTCGAACGGTCGGGGGCGGCGCCCTGGCTGGCGCTGGCGTCGGAGTCGCCGTCGGGCTCGGCCGAGCCCGCGCCCTCCCGCGACGGCGCGCTGTCGTCGCTGACGGAGGCGGAACTGCATCTGGCGCTGCTGGTCGGGCAGGGCGCCAGCAACCAGGAGGCGGCGGCGCGACTTTATCTGAGTGTGAAGACGGTAGAGGCCCGGCTGACCCGCATCTACCAGAAGCTGGACGTGCGTTCGCGGGCCCAGCTGGCCACCGCGCTCAGCGTCTGGCCCGGGCTGAGGCCGCCGGAGATCCCGGCCGGCGGGCCCGCGGTCGGCTGAGCGCCGCCGGCCCCGGGGCGCCGCAAAGTCCTGCGGATCCCTGCGCCGCCCCCACCCGGTGGCGATCACCGTACGCGGCAGTGCCGCAGCCGCGGTCCCGGCAGGTCGGGAGGCGAGCCGGCCCAGCACGGACACCTGGCGGCGGACCGAACGTGGTCCGGCCGGTGGCCGCACCTTCGCACGGTGGCCGGAGGACGCGGAGAGGCCGTGTCGGATTGACTCCGACACGGCCTCTCACCTGCGACTACGAAGCAGAGCTTCCGTCGGGACGACAGGATTTGAACCTGCGACCCCTTGACCCCCAGTCAAGTGCGCTACCAAGCTGCGCCACGTCCCGGTGCCCGTCTGACCTGGGGTTTCCCCCGGCCGAACGCGCACGAGAACCATACCGCACTTCGCCGGGTGGTCACGAACCGATTGCCGGTTGACCTCAAGTGCGGTTGAAGTTGCACGGTGGGTCCCATGACGCTCACAGGACCGACCACGACTCGTGACCGCACCCACACCCACCAGGACCTGGACCGCCTGATGGCCCGGATGACGGGCGACGAGAAGCACGGGCCCGCCGCCACCTCCACGCTCGACGCCCTGTGGGTGCTGTACGACCGGGTGCTCAGGGTGACCCCGGAGACCGCCGGCTCGGCCGAACGCGACCGGTTCCTGCTGTCGAAGGGCCATGGCCCCATGGCCTACTACGCGGTGCTCGCGGCGAAGGGGTTCATCGACGAGGAGTCGCTGACCGGGTTCGGGTCGTACGACTCCCCGCTCGGCCATCACCCGGACCGGGTGCTCGTGCCCGGTGTGGAGATCGGGAGCGGCTCGCTCGGGCACGGACTGCCCCTCGCGGTCGGCACCGCACTGGGCCTGCGGGCGCAGGGGCTGGACGGTCCCGCGGTGTGGGTGCTGATCGGCGACGCCGAGCTGGACGAGGGGAGCAACCACGAGGCGATCGCCTACGCCGGCGCGGCGGGACTCCGACGCCTCCACACGCTGGTGATCGACAACGGGTCCGCGACCCATGGCTGGCACGGCGGCATCGCCTCCCGCTTCCAGGCGGCGGGCTGGTCGGCGACGACCGTGGACGGACGCGACCACGAGGCGCTGCACACGGCGTTCACCGCACCCCATTCCGGGCGCCCGCGAGCCGTCGTGGCCCGCGTCGAAGCGAAGGGCGCCTGACCGGCACACCGGCCGCGCGCCCGGCCCGGACGCCGGACCCCGGCACGGGAGCACGGGTACCCGGACACCACGAAGGAATTGATCATGGACACGATGCGGGAACGCTTCATCTCGACGACGACCCGACTGCTGGACGAGGACCCCCGGCTCGCGCTCGTCCTGGCCGATGTCAGCGGGGACGGCTTCGGGCCCGCGGCACGGGCACACCCCGACCGGGTGATCAACGT
This sequence comes from Streptomyces sp. NPDC049887, assembly GCF_040656535.1. Classification (NCBI taxonomy): domain Bacteria; kingdom Bacillati; phylum Actinomycetota; class Actinomycetes; order Kitasatosporales; family Streptomycetaceae; genus Streptomyces; species Streptomyces sp. NPDC049887. Next base: position 104,878 of record NZ_JBFAMM010000013.1, read on the forward strand.
CGGCATCCGCGAGCAGCTGATGATCGGCGTGGGAGGCGGACTGGCCCTGACGGGGCTGCGGCCGGTCGTGCACACCTTCGCGAGCTTTCTCGTCGAGCGGCCGTTCGAGCAGATCAAGCTCGACTTCGGGCACCAGGGCGTCGGCGGGGTGCTGGTGAGCGCGGGCGCCTCGTACGACTGGCCGGCGGGCGGCTTCACCCACATGGCGCCCGGCGATGTGGCCCTGCTCGGCACCCTAGACGAGTGGACCGTGCACGTACCCGGGCACCCGGACGAGGCGGAGGCCCTGCTGCGGGCGGCTGCCCGCGGGGACGACCGGGTCTACGTACGCCTATCGCTCCAGTCGAACGCACACGCGCGGCCGGTCGACGGCACCCGGTTCGCGGTCGTACGGGAGGGGCGCGGCGGCGTGGTGGTCGCCGTGGGGCCGATGCTGGAGCCCGTCGTGGCGGCGACCGAGGGCATGGACGTGACGGTGCTGTACGCGACGACCGTCCGCCCCTTCGACGCCTCCGCGGTCCGCCGGGCGGCCGGGCGTGGATCCGCAGACGTGGTGGTCGTCGAGCCGTATCTTGCGGGCACCTCGACCTCCGCCGTCAACGACGCGCTGGCGGACGTGCCGCACCGTGTGCTGGGGCTCGGTGTCGCCCGGCGTGAGCTCCGGCGGTACGGGCGGATGGACGAGCACCTCGTGGCGCACGGTCTGGACCCGGCCGGGCTGCGCGAGCGGATCGGGCGCTTCCTGGGCTCCGGCGGTCACCACTGAGCGGGCGGCCCCGTACGTCCGCGCGGGCCCTGCCCGCGGCTGTCACCCCTGGTCCCTGGCCGGCGGGGCGAGCCACGCGGCGACGGCCTCGGCGATGGGGAGACCGGTCTCCAGTTCGATGAAGCCGAACTGGCCGCCCTGGTTGCACTCCAGGAACCACCACAGCCCCTCCTCGTCCTCGGCGAAGTCGAAGGCGGCGTAGGCGAGTCCGGCGAGGCCCATGTAGTCCCGCACGGCCCGGGCGATGCGTTCCGGTACGTCCACCGCCTTCCAGGGCTGACCGGTGTCGCCGTACCGTCCGTCCACCTGTCCGTCCTCGGAGACCTTCCGGGCGGCGAACAGGCGTGTACCCACGGCGGTCAGGCGGATGTCGGACAACTTGGGCACGTACTGCTGGAGCAGCGTGGGCCCGGCGGCCACACCGGAGAAGTCTGCGTCGGGGGGAATGCGGGTGGTGGGCAGGGACACCGGCGGATCGCCGGGCGGGGGCCCGGACGCGGACTTCACCACGATGTCCTGGTACTGCGCCGCGAACTGCCGGGCCACGCGGGGGAACGTGGTGACGACGGTGGGGGGCACGGCGAAGCCGCTGCGCTGCGCGAGGCTGAGCTGCCAGGGTTTGCAGCGGGCCTGCGCGGACACGCAGGGGTGGTTCATCCAGCGCGCGGCGGCCGAGTACAGCATTCCGTACAGGGCCTGCTCGGTCTCCGCGGTCAGCCAGGCGGAGGGCTCCTCGGCGTGCGCGGCAGGTTCGCCGGGTCTGCGCACCCATATCGACCGCAGGGCGCCCATGCTCAGCAGCCGGCCGTCGGTCGAGAGGTGGCCGTAGAAGTCACCGCGCACGTACTCGGCGGACAGGGCGGCCTCGCCCGGGAGATCGGCGGGGTCGAGCCGCACGAGGGGCACACCCCGGTCGTGCAGCTTGGCGATCACCATGTCCGCGGTGACGTCTTGACGGCACGTCAGTATCAGTACGGTCATCGCTGTGCCGGTCCGTCAGTCGTCGAAGTGCGTCTTGGAGCCGGCGGTGGACGTCGTCGTGCCGGTGACGAGGATCAGATCGCGGTCGACGATGGCGGGCCGCCCGTCCGGCAGCACGTTCAGCTGCAGCGCGGAGTCGTAGGTGTACGGCAGCGTGACCGCAGGACTCTCGGCCGGAAGTACGTAGTTCAGTACGAACGGTCGCATGAGTCTCCTTCGTCGTCTGTCTGGGCACACGTAACAGTACGTGCCGATGATGTAGGGCACTCATTACTATCCGTTACTTCCGGACGTGCTGGCAGTGAATGTCGTCACAGTGGACGGACCCCACGGGATCGCCCCATCGGTAGACGGATGGGGGAATGCGTGGGGTTCCCCCATGAGAGCACTGAATGGTGTAGACCGTTGTGAACATCCCGTGAAGACGGGTGAGTTGAGCCATCACCCGTGATCGCGCGCACATACGTCATGACCGTCCGTCATGCGTGTGCGTCCTCCGCGCACACGCCATGACCATGTGTCACACACTTCCGTCACCCGCGCACGCGTCATGACCGTGCGTCACGCGTGCCAGTGGGCCGTGCGCATACCATCACCGTACGTGACAGGCGCGCACCGGCCCGCGCGCGGACCTCGCGTGCGCATGCGCCCCGCGCGCCGGAGCGACAGGCGTGCGCCTGCAGCAATCCGCGCCCCTCGTCCCGCGCCGGTACGGCTCTGCCGGCCTCGCCCGGGCGCAAGGAGTCGCCAGGGTCAGGGCCCGGACACCGCGCCCAGCTCGGGATGGGCTTCGCGCAGCCTCCGCGGAGCCGCCTGCCGCCAGGAGTCGAGCAGGACGGCGTACAGCTCCTCCTCGTCCTCCAGTGCGCCGAGCCGCACCCTCAGCCAGGCGTAGGCGTCGTCGTGCCCTTCGCGGATGAAGAACTTGTGCGGCTCGGAGGCGATCAGCTCCTCGCGGTCCTCCCTGGGGCACCTGACCCCGATCACCTGGTCGTCGCCGTCGAGCGAGGCGAAGATCCTTCCGCCCGGTCCCGCCCGGAAGGTGGGCAGGCCCCAGGCGGGCTTCTCCACCGTGCCGGGGAGGGCGAGCGCGATTCTGCGTACGTCGTCGGCAGTGGCCATACTCCGACGGTACGGCGCCCCACCGACAGCGCCCGGGGTCACCCGGCCCCGCGCCCGGACCTCCCGCTCACGCCCGCCCCCGCGACGCGCGCCACCTGCCGGTTCACACCTGTTCACACGTGTTTGTCCAGCCACTCCACCAGGTCCTGCTGAACCTCCTCACGGTTGGTCTCGTTGAGGATCTCGTGGCGGGCGCCCTCGTACGCCTTCCACGTCAAGGACTCCGTACCGACGTGGCGGAAGTCCTCCAGCAGTGCGTGGACCAGTGTCATCCCCTGGTGGCAGGGGTCCTCCGTGCCGACGGCGACGTGGACGGGGAGATCGGCCGGGACACGTGCCAGGTTGCTCGGGTCGTTGATCTTCCGCACGGCGCGCAGCCAGTCGAGCACGAGACCCGTGCTGAAGGGGAAGCCGCAGCGCTCGTCCACGACGTAGGCGTCCACCTCGTCCTCGTCACGGGACAGCCACTCGAAGCCGGTCCGGTGCGGGTACGGGTCGTTGAAGGACGCGAAGAGCTCGGAGACGTACTCGGAGGGGGCCGAGCGGCCCTCGGTGGCCGCCCGCTCCTCCAGACGGGCGATGGAGCCCTCGATGTCGGCGCCCGGCAGCGTACGGAATGCGCCGGAGAGGATCAGGCCGCTGAGGTCGTCCGGGTACTCCTGGGCATAGTCGCGCGCGAGCATGGAGCCCAGGCTGTGCCCGAGGACGACCACGGGAACGCCCGGATGGAGCAGCCGCGCCTGGTCACCGACCGCCTTGATGTCCTCCACCATCGCGCGCCAGCTGTCGTAGCCGTCGACCGGTGCGGCGTCCGGCGTCTCCGCGACCCCGTAGCCGCCGGTGGACGGGGCCGTCGCGCCGTGACCGCGGTGGTCCGAGGCGATCGCCCCGTAGCCGTGGGCGGCGAGGTGGCGGGCGAACCGGTCGTACCGCAGCGCGTGCTCCGCCGCCCCGTGGACGAGCTGCACCAGGGCCCGGGGGCGGCCGCTCTCCGGCAGCCAGGAGTACGTGGCGATCTGCACGCCGTCGGCGGCGTCCAGCAGTCCGGGGCGGTATGCGGTCGCGGTCATGGGGGCCGGCCTCCTCGGTCGGACGGTCACGGGTACGTGGGGGTCCCTCCCCCGGTCGCCGCCGGTCACACCCACCAGGCCCCGAATGCGCTCGCCGCGCCCGTCGTGTCCGGACCGGCGACCGGGACCCTCGGGCCGGGACGGTTCGGCTCTCGGCCGGTCCCCGGCCGAGGTGGGGCCGGCGTGGCCTACGCCATCCCGGGCACCTGTCGGGTCCGGGCACGTCCGTCGGGCTCGAGGCCGAGACATCGCTCTCGCCGGGGTGCGGCGCAGCGGAGGGTGGGCACCGTCCCCGGACGGCGGTGCGGGATCGGGGCGTGCACACGGAAGGGCGTGCGCCGGTCAGCGCCCCTCTACGCCCGGGCCGTTTTCCGCTCAAAGCCCGTTGATTCCGACCGAGTTGCGGGCATTTCCGTGTCCCCGAGGCCTGGTCGGCCGTCCCCGGAAGCGGAATGCTGTCCCTCGGAGCCATATGCCCAAGAGCCCATTGCCCAGGGCATGTGGCAGAAAGAAGACCCGTGGGCAAGCCCTGCGGGTGACCGGACGGGCCACTACCACCAGGGACACAGCCTCAATCACACGTCAATGGATTCCATTTCGGCCAAAGTTGGCCACCGAGTTGTACCACTCGTAAGCGATCAACACCATGAGGTGGTCGGCCTGTACGGGACGGGACCATGCCGATGCACCACCTGCTCGAACACTCGCACGAGCAGGCGTTTCGCAGAGGAGGGCTCGCGATGGACGGGTACTTCGCCAGTCGGCTTCATCATCAGCTCCGTGAGCGGGTACGACACTTCGCCGAGTGCGAGGTCCGCCCGCGCATTCCGGCCATGGAGGCCGCCCGCACGGTGCACCGCGACCTCTCGCGGCTCATCGCACGCCAGGGCTGGCTCGGAGCGACGATCAGCAAGGGCCATGGCGGGATGGGCGTCGGACATCTGGCCAAGACCATCATCATCGAGGAACTGTCCCGCGTGAGCGGCGCGATGGGAGCCATGGTCCAGGCCTCCCAGCTGGGCGTCGCCAAGATCGTCCACTTCGGGAACGAGGAGCAGAAGAAGACATGGCTCCCCCTGATCGCGGCGGGCGAGTGCCTGCCCACGATCGCGGTCACCGAACCCGAGTCGGGCGGCCATGTACTGGGGATGAGCGCCACCGCCGTACGTGACGGCGACGACTACGTCATCAACGGCCGCAAGGTGTATGTCGGCAACAGTCACGTCGGTGATCTGCACGGGGTGGTCGTCCGGACGGGGCCCGGCTCCAGGGGGCTCACGGCCCTGCTGGTGGAGTCCGGCCGCCCGGGCTGCCGCACGGGCGAGCAGAAGCCCACCATGGGACTGCACGGCTTCAGTTTCGGTGAGCTCCACTTCGACGACTGCCGGGTACCGGCGGCCAACCGGCTCGGCGAGGAGGGGGACGGCCTCGCCGTCGCCTACTCCTCCAGCGTGCTCTACGGCCGGGCCAATCTGACCGCCGTCGCACTCGGCATACACCAGGCCGTCCTGGAGGAGACGACACGGTTCTGCGCCGAGCGCCACCGCTACGGGAGGCCACTGCACGAACTGCCGTCCATCAAGCTGAAGCTGGGGCAGCTCCAGTCACGGCTGATGACGGCGCGGCTCGCCGCCTACCACGCGGTACACCTGCTGGACCAGGGACTGGCATGCGACGCGGAGCTGATGAACGCAAAACTCGTCAACGTCGAGTCCGCACTCGACTCGGCACGGAACGCGATGGAGATACACGCGGCGTCCGGGCTGTTCACGGAGCATCCGATCGAACGCTACCTCCGTGACGCGCACCACATCTTCGCGCCCGCGGGCACCTCCGACATCCAGCTGCTCAGACTGGCCGAAGTGGCCCTGGGCCAGTCGAAGGGCCAGTGGTCGGAGCGGCTGGCCGAGCTGACGTGCATGGAGGCCCTGGTCTGACCCGGGGCGGACGAGAGGGGTCCCGCGGATGGGACGCGGAGAGCGCGACGTCCCCGGGAGGGCCGTACGGCTCCCGGGGACGTCACCGCGTCACGGTCACAGCAGCCCGTCCTCGCGGCGGTGGATCTGTTCGACCAGTTCGGCCGCGAGTGACTTGATGGTCTCCAGGCCCGCCCGGCCCCACGGCCGCGGCTCGGTGTCCACCACACAGATCGTGCCCAGGGCGATGCCCGTACGGTCGATCAGCGGCGCCCCCAGGTACGAGCGGATGCCGATCTCGTCGACTACCGGATTGCCCGCGAACCGGGGGTAGTCGCAGACGTCCTCCAGCACGAGCGCCTTGCGCCGCACGACCACGTGCGGGCAGTAGCCGTGGTCACGCGCCATGAACCGGCCCACGTCCCCGCCGCCCGCCGCCGCGAGGTCGCCCCCGCCCGCGTGGGTGCCGGCGGGTGTGTGCAGCCCGGCGAAGAACTGCCGGTGCTCGTCGATGAAGTTGACCATCGAGTACGGGGCCCCGGTCACCTCCGCGAGCTTGTGGGCGAATTCGTCGAACGCCGGCTCGGGGCGTTCGCCCAGCCCGAGCTGACGCAGCCGCTGCACCCGGGCGGGGGCCTCCCGGTCGACGGGTGTCAGCAGCAGATGGCCGGTCGGGTCGTAGGTCATGACTGAGCTCCGTAGCTCGGCGCCGCTGCCGGTGCCGGGGTGGTGGTGAGCAGATGCTGGACGAGGGTGACCAGGGTGCCGATCCCGGAGCTGGCGATACGCGCGTCGCACAGCACGACCGGGACCTCCTCCTTGAGGTCGATCGCGGCCCGGACCTCGTCCGGTTCGTAGCGGTAGGAGCCGTCGAACTCGTTGACGGCGACGACGAACCCGATGCCGCGCCGCTCGAAGAAGTCCACGGCGGAGAAGCAGTCCTCCAGCCGGCGCGTGTCGGCGAGGACGACCGCGCCGAGCGCTCCTCCGGAGAGCTCGTCCCACATGAACCAGAAGCGCTCCTGGCCCGGTGTGCCGAAGAGGTACAGCACATGGCGCTCGTCGAGGGTGATCCGGCCGAAGTCCATGGCCACCGTGGTGGTCGTCTTGGACTCCACTCCCGCCAGACTGTCGGTGCCGACGCCCACGGCCGTCAGCAGCTCCTCGGTGCTCAGCGGTTCGATCTCGCTCACCGCGCCCACCAAGGTCGTCTTGCCCACCCCGAAGCCGCCCGCGACCAGGATCTTCAGTGCGGTGGGAAAGGGGTCGTCGCGGTCGGGGCAGCTCCGGCTGTGCTCGGGGGTGCGGTCAGGGCGGTGGTCAGAGCCGTCGTCGTAGGCCATCGAGCACTGCCTCCAGCAGGGAACGGTCGGTCGGGGAGTCCTGGAAGCGGGGCGCCCTGGCGGTGACCGCCCCGCAGTCCACGAGGTCGGACAGAAGCACCTTGGTGACGACCGCGGGGAGCCGTAAGTGCGCCGAGATCTCCGCCACCGACGTGGGCCCGCCGCACAGCCCCAGGGCCAGCGCGTGTTCCGGCCCCAGCGCCATCTGCGGGACGGTGCCGGTGGCCATCACCAGGGACAGCAGATCGAGGGCGGCCGTAGGACGGGTACGGCCCCCGATCACGGAGTAGGGGCGGATCAGCCGGCCTGCCGCATCGTCCAGCCACGGCCCGTCCTTGGGGGCCGGCACGGTCAGAGCCCCGTGGCGCTCGGCGCCCCGGCGGCCTGTCTGGCCGGAGTGACCAGATACGGCCGTACGCTCTTGACCAGCATCGCCATCTCGTACCCCAGGACCGCGGCGTCCGCCTCCCGCCCCGCCAGCACGGCCAGGCAGGTGCCCGATCCGGCCGTCGACACGAACAGCAGGGTGGAGTCGAGCTCCACCACGACCTGACGGACCTCCCCACCGTCGCCGAACCGGGCGCCGGCGCTGCGGCCGAGCGAGTACAGCCCGGACGCCAGCGCGGCCATGTGGTCGGCGCTGTCCGCATCGAGGCCGTGCACTGACTTCACCAGGCCGTCGGAGGAGAGCAGAACCGCGTTACGGGTGTACGGCACGCGCTGGACCAGGCCGCTGAGCAGCCAGTCGAGATCCGAGGAATGGCCCGTGGGCACATCGCTCGCCATGGTGCATCTACTCCTTGTGGGTGTCGAGCTGTCGCTGCGGTTCGTGCGGGACGGGGTCCGCGGCTTCCGGCGCCCGGGACTCGGCGAGGCCGATGCCCCGCTGGAAGGCCGCCATCAGCCCGGGGTCGTGCAGGGCCTGTTCCTCGGTCCTGCGCGGGGCGGGTTCGTCCCGCAGCTGGGGCGCCAGGTGCTCCTGGGCGCGCCGTTTGGGCAGCTGTGGGCGGCCCATGGTGCCGCGTACGGCCGAGGAGTCGGACGACGAGGACGCGTGGCGCGGCGCGGGGGGTCGCGGAGGCGGTTGCGCCGGTGGGGTGCCCGCGTGGGCCGCGCCGGTCCGGACGGTGGCCGGGTTGGCCCGGTCCGGGTGCTCGCCGCGCACCGGCAGCGGCCCGGCCGCCGGGTCCGCCGCGGGCTGCTGGTGCGGCATGCCCGGCATGCTCGCCGCGTAGCTGAGGGTGCGCTGACCGCCCGTGTGTCGTGCGTCGGCGGTGTGCGGCGGCTCGACGGCGGGGGCTGCGGCGCGCTCACGGCCGGCGACCCCGCCCGCCACCGCGGCGGCCGCGGCCGGCGGATGGTCGGCGTGGCGTTGGGCGCCCTGCTGCCCGGCTCCGCCCTGGGTTCCCGGCTCGGCACCGAGCAGCCCCTGTGGCAGCACCAGAACGGCCTGGATGCCTCCGTAGATGTTGGACTGGAGACGGACCGCGATGCCGTGCCTGCGTGCGAGCGCCGAGACCACGAACAGTCCGATGCGACCGTCCTGCAGCAGGTGCGCCACATTGACCTGGTCGGGGTCGGCGAGCAGGGCGTTCATCTTGTTCTGCTCGGAGAGGGGCATGCCGAGCCCCCGGTCCTCGACCTCCACCGCCAGCCCCGCCGTGACGTGCGAGGCACGCAGCAGCACCTGGGTGTGCGGGGCGGAGAACAGCGTGGCGTTCTCCACCAGTTCGGCGAGTAGGTGGATGACGTCGGCGACGGCGTGACCCCGCAGCGTGCCGTCGATCGGCGGCACCAGCTTGACCCGGGGGTACTGCTCCACCTCGGCGATGGAGGAGCGGAGGACCTCGGTCATGGTGACCGGGTTGGACCACTGACGGCGGGAGATGGCTCCGCCGAGGACGGCGAGGTTCTCCGCGTGCCGGCGGATCCGGGTCGCGAGGTGGTCGACGTGGAAGAGGCCCTTGAGCAGTTCCGGGTCCTCGACCTCGTTCTCCAGCTCGTCGAGCAGCTGGATCTCGCGGTGCACCAGCGACTGGAGCCTGCGGGCGAGATTGACGAAGACCTCGACCTTCTGCTCGTTTCCCACGCTGCTGGACAGCCTGGATGCCTGCACCACGGCGGTGACGGCGGTCTCGTGGGAGCGCGTCAGCTCCTGGGCGAGGAGATCGAGTTCGTCGCCACCGGCGGCCGGGGCGGGCAGGTCCTCGCGGGGCGGCGGACGCTCGCCGCGGCGCAGTCCGTCCACCACGGCCGTGAGCTCGGCCTGCCGGCGGGCGCTGGACCGGCGCAGGTTCTGCGCGCGGTCGAGCATGGTTCGGGCCGTGCGCTCCGCGCCCAGGGCCGCCGCCACCACGGCGACGGCTGCGAGGGCCGCCGAGCCGGCGAGCGCGACCCACAGCGCGGCGGACGGCCGCGCGTCGGTGGAGCGGATCGTGAACAGCACCGCGGCCGCCCCGCTGAGCGACACGACGACGGCGGGCAGCACGGCGGTTCGCATCAGTTGGGAACGTGTACGGGCTTCGGAGTTCGGCGGCGTGGACTGCGGCCGGCCCGCGGAGGAGAGAGCGCGGGCGCCTGACCGGCCGTGCCGCCCGCCCTCGCGGCGGTCCTGCCGCGCGGCGGGTGCGCGTAGTTGAGACATCAGCGTCCTTGGTACGTGGCCCGGGAATCGTGTACCGATCGGTGTGCGCGGCGCCAAGGGGGGTGTGAGAGCCCACCGTTGATCACCGGGCACTCACGGTAGTCGTGAACCGTTCATGTGCGGTGGGCAGTTGACAAACTTGCCCGTAGAGCGTCCCGCTCTGGTATGAGGGATCGCACGCACAGGCGAAATTTCCCAGGGCGACGGCGGGGCGTGTGCCCGGGTACGTCCTCGTCCTCGGCTGATGGGGCGGAGTGTCCGGACAATTCGTGAGAGAGCCGGCCGTGCGGCGGATCGCCCGACGTCCGGGGCCGGGACGGTGCCCGGGGAGGACCGGCGGTTCGACCCCCCTCCTCGGGAGAGCACCGGCCGGCACCGCCTCCCGAGGCTCGGATGTGCTCCGCGGACCGGACCGGCGCGTCCCCGACCGACCCGCAGCGAGGACCGGGCCCAGTTGCGGGGCTGGTCGATCAGCCTCATCCCGACGTGGGGCAGGCCGGTGGGGACGTCGCCGCCGACTCCGGCAACCCCGGCACCTCGCGGATCTGGCGGATCTCGCGGATCTCGCGGATCTCGCGGATCTCGCGGATCTCGCGGATCTCGCCGCCGGATTCGATCACCGATGTCCGGGCAGCAGCCGGAAGTGCGAGGAACTGCCCTGTGGACGGCAGCGGTGACGGCCATCCGTACCCAGGCGGACGCAAGTCGTCCTGCTCGGCCCCCGCCAGGACACGAACCCGTGGGCGTAGCCGCCGGAGTCGCCTTCGGACCGGTGCTCGCCGGTCACATGGGTGGCGCCTGGGCAGTTGGGCCGGAGCGAGCCGGGCCGAACCGCACCTGACCGGGGATCAGCGCACCTGACCGGGGATGAGGAAGTCGTCTCGCCGGCGGGCTCTCTCCTGGAGGCCATCGCCACGCAGATGCGCACCGTCCCGGGACCGGGCGGTGTTCAGTGACCGCCGCTCGGCGCGATGCAGCCACCCTCCATGTAGGCCCCGTGGGCCTTGATCCCGGCGGGGTCTGCGGGTGAACCGGTGACGCAGGGGCCGGCGCCGGGGATGAAGAGCGTGAAGGCGAGTGCGCCACCGGTGCGGTAGACGTGCACATCGTGGCCGGACACCCGGTAACCGAGCCGCTTGAGCACTGCCGCCAGCTCCGCCTCGGTGTCAGGCGCTGCGTAGCCGGGCCCGGTCAGTGCCTCCCGGATGCGCAGGGCATGGGCATCGCCCCGGCAGCGCGTCGCGGGGGTGAGTCCGGTCGTCTGCCCGTAGGCGTGGTTCTCGACGTACTTGGCGGCCTCGGGGTCGGTGGGCAGAGCGGAAGGCGCGGCCGGCGCCGGCGCGGCCGGCGTCCTGTCCGGCGCCGGACAGCCCGCCGCGATCTCCGGGAAATCCTTGTCATGGGCCGCGACGGGGTCAGCGGGGATGGTGACGGCGGCCGTGGCGCTCGCACTTCCCGGTGCAGCGCCGACGCCGGCGCGGGTGACACCACAGGCGGACAGGACCGGCAGGCAGACAACGAGGGCAGCGGTGGCAAACCGGGGCGGACGTCTCACGGCGGTCTCCCATCCCCTTCCCCTCCGGGCGGGGCAGGACCGCCGGTCATGCTGCCATACCACTGACCACCCTTTCATCCAGTCCCCCGGCTCCGCCCACGCAGACGGAGCCAGGTTGCACGTGGTGCCCCAGTGGATCGGCAGCACCGCCCCGGACGGCCGCCCGCCCTGAAGGTCCAGACGGGCCCGCGCGCCTCGGCGGGGGTATGTGGACGTCGGGCGCCGGAAGTGCCGACCCACCGTCCTGGTCATCGCTCGGGCCGGTCGACGGCCACGGGAGTCAGTCCCCGCGTGGCCCCCGGAAGTCCACCGAGGTGGCGAGGCGTAGTCGAAGTAGTTCGGGTCCCCCTCCTCGCCCGTCGGGCAGTCGAAGCCGCTCTCGACAGAATCACCCTGAGGTCGGGAAGGCCTCCGGCAGCAGCTCCGGAATCATCGCCATGCCTTCCGACCGTCCGACATGGCGGCAGCAGATGCTGAACATCGCTGTCGTCCGGTGGCCGGCCCCGTCCCCGATCGACGTCACCGATCACCCGCCAGGTCAAGATCACGCCGGGAAGCCTCGTCAGGACTCCCTGCCGGTTCCGGCCGACGCCATGGGTGGTGGGCGATGGGATGGGACACCGCACGCCACCAGGCGTCCGCGGGCAGTTCCCCTGCCGGCTCGAACGGCTCCCCGGGCCGCGGCAGCGCCACCGCCTGGCCGACCTCGTCGGCCGCGTCCTTCGTCCACTCCCCCGGCTCCGCCCACCCGTGCAGAGCCAGGTTGAACGTGCCCCAGTGGATCGGCAGCATCACCCCGGACGGCTGCCCGCCCTGGAGGTCCAGATGGGCCTGCACTCCCTCGGCCGGGGTCATGTGGATGTCGGGCCAGTACTCGCTGTAGGCACCGATCTGGATCATGGTCGCGTCGAACGGGCCGTGCTCCCGGCCGATGTCCTGGAAGCCCGGGAAGTACCCCGTGTCACCGCTGTGGTAGATCCGGTGACCGGACGGTCCTTCGACGGCCCAGGACGCCCAGAGCGTGTGCTGCTGGTTGCGCAGCCCCCGGCCGCAGAAGTGGCGGGCCGGTGCGGCGGTCAGCCGCAGGCCGTCCACCTGCGTCGACTCGTGCCAGTCCAGCTCCCGCAAGCGGCTCTCGGCGACACCCCAGCGCTCCAGGTGCGCCCCCACGCCCAGGGGCACCGCGAAGATCGTGTCCGTCGAGGCCAGGGCGCGGATCGAGGGCAGGTCGAGATGGTCGTAGTGGTCGTGGGAGATGACGACGACATCGACCGGGCCGAGCGCGGCCAGCGGCAGCGGCACGGCGTGGAGCCGCTTCGGTCCAACGAACGCGAACGGCGAGCAGCGCCGGCCCCAGACCGGGTCGAAGAGCACCCGCCTGCCGTCGATCTCGGCGAGCACGCTGGAGTGGCCCATCCAGGTGAGCCGCAGCCCCGAGGCCGGTGGCCCGGCGAGGTCCTCGAGCGTGGTGGGGTGCACGGGTATCGGCGCGGCGGGGCCACGACGCCGGCGGGCCTCTTTCCGGAAGTAGATCTTCGCGAACTCGAGTGTCGAGCCGGACGGCCTGGTCCGGGCCCCCACGGGGTTCTGGAACACCCCGTCGGCGAAGTGGGGGGAGCGACGGATGCGCTCCATCCGCTCTCCGGCGGGGTCGGCCCCGAAGGCGACGGGCCGCAGCGATCGCAGCCGGGAGCGCAGCGAGTGCGGGGAACCTGCGCCGGTCACGGGACCTCCTGAGGTCTTCGGGTCATTCCATTATCGGTGGATGCGCGCCGGACGCCGGGGGCCGTGATCGGGCCGGGGGCGTCCACGGCAGGGGAAACGTACGGGGCCCGGGAAAAATGCCGGGGCCGCGGCGGAGGTGTGTCACATCCGGCACCACCCGTCCGTCGTAAGGGTGAAGCACGGACCGTCGACCGAGGAGCCCACCATGGCCCGCATCTCCCTCTCCCCGCCTCGCACGCTCTTCTACCGCGCGATGGAGTGGTACTCCAGGCGGACGTACGGGAAGGTCCTTGACCCCGCGAAAGCGCTCGGCCACAACCCGAAGGTGCTCCGCTCCGACCTGCGGTTCGAGCTCGCGATCGCGAAGTGGGACCGGCTGGACGCCGATCTCAAGGCGCTGGCCGTGATGGCCTCGGCCGCCTCGATCGGCTGCAGCTGGTGCATGGACTTCGGGTACTGGGAGAACCGGCGGCGCGGCATGGACGTCCGCAAGGTGCGCGATGTGCCGGTGTGGCGGGAGAGTGACGCGTACACGCCGCTGGAGCGCGACGTGATGGAGTACGCGGAGGGCATGTCCGCCACTCCTCCGGTGGTCGCCGACGAGCCGGCCGGGCGGCTGCTGGCGGCCCTGGGCGAGGCCGCGTACGTGGAGCTCACGGCGATGGTCGCGGTGGAGAACCTGCGTTCGCGGATGAACTCCGCGCTCGGCCTTACCAGCCAGGGATTCAAGGACCACTGCGAGGTGCCGGGAACCGGGGCGGCGGGCGGGAGCCGCGGGTGACGCGCGTTGACAGGCGGTCGACGGCGCCCGGATACTGACCGACGGTTCAGTTCGCTGTCTTTTCCGGAGGCCTTCGTGTCCGACGCCGGCCCGCTTGTCTCGCTCACCTGGACCGACCACGTCACCGGGCGCCGGGGGTACCTCGTGATCGACCGGCTCGTGCGCGGCGTGTGCAGCGGCGGACTGCGGATGCGCGAGGGCTGCACGCTGGACGAGGTCGCGGGGCTGGCCCGGGGCATGACCATGAAGGAGGCCCTCCACTACGACCCGGAGGGCAGGTACGTCCCGCTCGGCGGCGCTAAGGGCGGGATCGACTGTGCCCCGACGTCCGCGGAGGCGTACGGCGTGCTCGTCCGCTACCTGCGGGCGATGCGGCCGTACATCGAGCACATGTGGACCACCGGCGAGGACCTCGGACTCACCCAGGACCGCATCGACGAGGCCGCCACGGAGGCCGGGCTGATCTCGACGGTGCAGGCCGTGTATCCGCTGCTCGACGACGAGACGGCGGCGCGCCGGCGACTGGCCGACGCGTTCGCCCTCGATGTCGACGGGATCGGGCTCGACGAGCTGGTCGGCGGCTGCGGGGTCGCCGAGTCCGTGCTCGCGGCCCTGGGACGCGCGGGGGTGCCCCACGAGGGAGCCCGGGTCTCGGTGCAGGGCTTCGGCACGATGGGCGGAGCGGCGGCCCGCTTCCTGTCCCGTGCCGGTCTGCGGATCGTGGCCGTGGCCGACGTCAAGGGGACGATCGCCCACCCGGACGGCCTCGATGTGGAAGCGCTGCTCACCGCTCGGGACTCCTTCGGGGCGGTCGACCGCACGGCGCTGCGCCCGGGCGACCTCGAACTGCCCGGTGACGCCTGGCTCTCGGCGGACGCGGAGGTCCTGGTGCCCGCAGCGGTCTCGTACGCCGTCGACTCGGCCAACCAGTCCGTGATCCGGGCGCGCTGGATCGCGGAGGCGGCCAACATGCCGGTCCTCCCCGAGGCGGAGGAACTGCTGCGGGCGCGTGGCGTCACCGTGCTCCCGGACGTCGTCGTGAACTCGGGGACGAACGCCTGGTGGTGGTGGACCCTCTTCGGTGACATCGGCGCGGACGCGGACGAGGCGTTCGGCCACACACGGCGGTCGATGCGGACCCTGGTCGACCTGATGCTCGCACGCGCGGAAGCGGACGGCACGACCCCGCGCGCGGCGGCCCACTCGATCGTGGCCGACCGGCTTCCCCGGATCGCGGAACGCTTCGGCCCGTACAGCCGGTAGGAGTCTCGCCGTCCGGTCGTACGGCGGTGTCGCGGGGGCCGGCTCGAGCGGTCCCGGGAAACGGCCTCCCTCGACCCTGCCCGCGGCGACTAGGGTGGCCGGGTGGCGAGAGTGCGGTTGAGCGTGGCGGAGCGGCAGGAGGAACTGCTGCGGGCCGCCGTGGAGCAGATCGAGGCACGTGGTGTGGCCGCCGTCCGGATCGCCGATGTCGCGTCCGCACTCGGTGTGAGCAACGCCCTGGTGCTGTACCACTTCTCGTCGAAGGAGAAACTGGTCGCCGCCGCCTTCTCCTACGCGGCGGAGGGCGATCTGACGCATCTGCGCAAGATCCTCGGCCGCCGGACCTCGGCGGTGCGGCGGCTGCGCACCGCCGTACGCTGGTACGCCCCGACCGGGCAGGCCAAGGGGTGGCGGCTGTGGATCGAGGGCTGGGCGGCGGCGCTGCGGGAGCCCGCCCTGCGCGATGTGGCGCGCGATCTCGACCGCCAGTGGAAGACGGAACTCGCGGCGGTCATCGCGGAGGGCGCGGCGGCCGGCGAGTTCCACTGCACCGATCCGTCGTCGGCGGCCTGGCGGCTGACGGCACTGCTCGACGGCCTCGCCGTGCAGATGACGTCGTACTCGGGCTCGATCAGCCGGGCAGCGATGCTCGAGTGGGCCGAAGAGGCACTCGCCCGGGAACTGGGGCTCGACCGCGAGGCGTTGACCCGGCAGAGTGCCTAGCGCACGGGCAGGCGCGCGGAGAGGATCACGGTGTCGGCGCAGAGCACGGAACGGTCCGCCCTCGATGTACTCGTGGTCGGTGGCAGCGGGGTCGACACGGTCGTGCGGGTCGGATCGCTCCCGGTGCCCAGGGCGGACTCCGTCGGGGTACCGCCGATCCGGGAGTGGGCCGGCCACACCGGGGGCAATGTCGCTCTCGGCTGCCGGGCGCTCGGACTCGGTGTGGCCTTCCTGGACTTCATCGGCGACGACCTGCCGGGCGGACAGGTGCGGCAGCGGCTGGCCGACGGCGGTGTGGAGTTCGAGCATCTGGTCTCCCCCGCCGGAACCCGGCGTGCGGTGAACCTGGTCGACGACACGGGCCGCAGGATGTCGTTCTACGACGCCCGCGACCCGGGTGATCTGCGGATGCCGCGCGATTTCTACCTCCCCCATCTGCGGCGCGCCCGCCACGTCCATCTGTCGATCATGAACTTCGCCCGGTTCCTGTACGACGACATCGCGGAGCTCGGGGTGCCCGTGTCGACCGATCTGCACGACTGGGACGGAGTGGACGACTACCACCGGGAGTTCGCGCTGCGCTCCGACGTGGTGTTCCTGAGTGCTGCCGGAGCGGGCGAGCGGATCGCCTCGGTGATGCGGGAGATCCTGCGCGAGGGCCGTGCGGAGGCGGTCGTGGCCACGGCCGGGGCCGGCGGCTCGTATCTGATGACCCGCGACGGCGGCCGCACGCCCCGCCCCATACCGGCGACGGTGCCGCCCACCCCGGTGGTGGACTCCAACGGCGCGGGCGACGCGTATGTGTCCGGCTTCCTCTACGGCCGGCTGGCGGGCCGCCGGGTGGAGGACTGCGCACGGCTGGGAGCGGTCGCCGGAGCGTACGCCTGCACGGGGCACGGCAGCTCGGCGCTGATCGGTCGCGAGGGCCTGGCGTCCGCTCAGGTCTGACGCACCGGAGCGTACGCCTCGGCGTCCAGCCCGAAGGTCCAGGCGACTCCCTCCTTCGCGGTCCGGGCCGTGGGCGGCACCCGCAGCCAGTAGGTCTTGTGCGTACCGTCCGGCTCGGGCGTGGAGTTGACCACTTCCACCATGGTGACGTCCTCGTCGTCGGACAGTGCGATCCGCCACAGCACACCGGTCTCGTCACGGTGCACGGGCCGGGCGTCCGACTCGGTCAGATAGCGTTCGTAGCCGTAGAACTCCAGCATCACCCGGCGCAGTTCGGCGTTCTCCTCGGTCCGTATGCGCTCCGGCGTGAGTGAGGCCAGTCCGGCCAGGAACTCGGCCGGGACCGGCATGCCGCGCCAGGCGTGGAGTGCGAAGCCGTCCGGGAACGCGAGCGCCGGACCGTCGCCCCGGTCGAGGCGGCCGGCCTCGTCACGGTGCAGTTCCACGGGTCGTTCGCAGATCACCACCGCCTTCTCGAACGGCCACCACCAGCCCGCGTGCTCCGCCACGCGGGCGAGGCCGGCGAGCCGGTCGCTCCGGCCGTCGAACGCGGCGAGCCAGGCCGCGTCGTGCTGGCCCAGGACCGCGTCGAGCAGGACCATCCGGACCGCCTTCCGCTCGCTGTCCGCCGCCTCTGTGTCTTCTCCGTCGGCTTCTCCGTCGGGGACGGCGGTCTCCTCGGCCAGGGCGTCGGCCACCCCCGTCCGTATCCGCTCGGCGAGTGCGCGCGTGGTGTCCCACAGCAAGGCACCGCTCCTCCCCCACAGCTCCGTCCAGCCCGCGGGGCCGAGGTCGTCGTGCACCCTGCGGCGCTCCTCCGCCCAGGGCACGGTCCTCACCTCGTCCCGCACGGAGCGGCCCGCGTCCTCCAGCGACCGCACCGCCGTCACCGCGGCCCTGGGCGAGTCCACCCACACGAAGCGTGCGGGCGCCGTGAGTCCGGCCGCGCGATAGGCGAGTCGGAGCCCGTCCTCAGCGGCCGCCCGGTCTGCCGGGCCCGTCGCCGCCGCCACGGCCCGCCACTTGTCCATGTACTGCATCCCGAACTCCCGTCCCCAGATTCCCGTTTCCCATGACGCCGCGGCGCCGTCCCCTGCACCGCGCGCCCTCCGGTCCAGCCCCGTCGCGGAACGCTCGCCGCGGTCAGTCCGCGACGATCCGCACCGCGCCCGGGATGTACTCCCGCTGGCGCACCACCCGGTACCAGCCCATGGGCAGGGGTATCGGGGCATGCTCCTCGTGCACCACCCGGCCGCCCTCGGGGAGATGGAGGAGCATCGGCCCCGACGAGCCCGCGTCGCGGAAGAGCCGCCCCGGCCCCGTGACCGCGTGGGCGTGGCCCGTGACCTCACCGAGCGCCAGCACCAGGCGCCCGCGGCGGTCCCTCGGCTCCCCCTTTGCGTCCTCGGCACGGGCGGGGACGGTGTCCTCCGCAACGGGCACGATCAGCACATCTCCCTGCCGGTACATGGCTCTCCCCTCGACCGTCGGCGCCTGGTGCGCCGGGCTGCGATCGAAGTTAGAGGGAGGGTCTGACAGTGCAGGCACGCCGGCGAACCGTCGTCGGGGGCGCGACCGCGCCAGGACCCGGGCGCGGCCGTCGGCGAGACCCATGTCGGCGGCGATCCGGGGCGGCGGCGAACGCACGGACGCCAGGCGGCGGTTCGGCAGCGTCGTCCACCGTGAGTGCGGAGTCCGTACCCCGGCACCCGCGGAGGCCGGAGGGCCGAGGGCACCCACGGGCAGGGGCCCGGCGGGCCCCGCGGGAGCCGCCCGGTCCCGTGCGGGCCGCCACGGGCCGTCCTCGGACGCAGTGGCCGCCCCGCGGAGGGCCCTGTCAGTGGCACTTGGTAGAACTGCACGCACATCAGCCGATCACCGCCGTCCGCTGTCTGGAGCATCGTCATGACCATTGGGGTCCATCTGCAGGAGCTGCACGGCCTGCCCGCGTTCGACTTCCCCGGCGTCGACGCCGAGGCCGGCGGGCTGCCGGACCCGGCTTCCGTCGCCTGGCGGATCGGTGTGGAGGCGTACGAGAGCGACGAGTCGTGGGAGGACGCCTTCGCGCGTTTCACCGCCTCCGTGGACACCTCGAAGGTCCGGGCCCTGATCGTGGGAGCCTGGAGCGACGTGTACGACGGCGGCCCGGACGAGGTGGTCTCCGCGCTGCTCGCGGCACGCGACCGGCTGCCGGAGCTGCGCGCTTTGTTCGTCGGCGACATCACCTTCGAGGAGTGCGAGATCTCCTGGATCCACCAGGGCGACGTCACCCCGCTGCTCGACGGATTCCCGGAACTGGAGGAGTTCGGGGTACGGGGCGGCATGGGCCTGGTGTTCGGCGCGGCCCGGCACCGGCACCTGCGGACGCTCGTCATCGAGAGCGGTGGCCTGCCGGTGGAGGTGGTGCGGGGCGTGGCCGCCTGCGAACTCCCCTCGCTGGAGAACCTGGACCTCTGGCTCGGCACCTCCGGTTACGGCGGGGACGCCGAACTCTCCGATCTGCAGCCGTTCCTCGCCGGCACCCGGCTCCCGGAACTCCGGTGTCTCGCGTTGCGCAACAGCGAGATCCAGGACGAGATCGCCGCGGCCCTCGCGGCGGCCCCGGTCGTCGCCCGGCTGGAGGTCCTGGACCTGTCGATGGGAACCCTGGGCGACCAGGGCGCGGCGGCGCTGCTCGAAGGCCAGCCCCTCACCCACCTCAGGAAGCTCGATCTGCACCACCACTTCGTCAGTGGGCCGATGGCCGAACGCATACGCAACTCGCTGGAGCCCTCCGGGGTGAGCGTCGATCTCGGCGACGTGCAGGAGCCCTGGGACGACGACGAGGACGGCGGCCGGTTCACCGCGGTGGCCGAGTGAGACCGACGGCCTCGCGGCGCTTCGCCGTCGTCGGCGTCCCGGGCAACCGCCGCGTCGCGTTCTTCCAGCGGGCCCTGCGCTCGGCGGGGCTGCCCGACGCTCGTGTGGTGCCGTGGCTGGACGTCCTGCGGGGCCGGGCCGGTTTCGCCGCCGGGGAGACGGTGCGCATCGACTCGCCCGGTGAGGACCCGGAGGTGGACCGGCTGCTGCGCGGGGTCGAGGACCCGGCCAGGGTCGAGGGCACCGGCCGCTGGTACGTCCGCTTCACGGAGGCCGTACGGGAGGTGGCGGAGTCGGTGCGCACGGCCGGCGGCAGCCTGCTCGACGACCCTGCCGAGCTGGCGGTGCTGTTCGACAAACGGCTGTGCCACGAGCGGCTCACGACGGCCGGCGTGGCGGTGCCGCCGTCGCCCACTTCGGGCGCCGGGGCACCCGCCGTCCGCGGCTGGGACGACGTACGCGCCGTGCTCGCCGAACCGGGGTACCGCCGCGCCTTCGTCAAGCTCGCCCACGGATCCTCGGCGTCCGGTGTCCTGGCCGTGGAGGTCGCCGGCGGCGGCCGCGTGCGGGCGACGACGTCGGTGGAGCGGGCGCCCGACGGAAGGCTGTTCAACTCGCTGAGGCTGCGCCGCTACACCGCCGAGCCGGAGATCGCCGCCATGGTCGACGCCCTCGCGCCCGACGGTCTGCACATCGAACGCTGGCTGCCGAAGGCCGTCCAGCACGGTAGGGCCGCCGACCTCCGGGTCGTGGTGGTCGCCGGGCGGTGCACGCACGCCGTCGTACGGACGAGCCGTTCCCCGCTGACCAATCTCCATCTGGGCGGTATGCGGGGTGACCTGGCCGAGGCCAGGGCCTCCGTGCGGGCCGCCGGTCGAAGTTGGCGCGACGACGTGCTGGGGCTGTGCGAGCGGACGGCGGACCGCTTCCCCGGGACCCTGTGCGTCGGGGTCGACCTGCTGCCCGCCACCGGCTGGCGCCGGTTCGCCGTCGGCGAGGTCAACGCCTTCGGCGACCTCCTGCCGGGGCTCACGGGACTGCCGGGCAGCGGCAGCGAGGGCCTCGACACCTATGCGGCGCAGGTCGCCGCCGCCGTACATCCGCACCACGAGGAACCACCATGCACCCAGCCCCTCCCGGCCGGACCGGTCCGGCCGTCATGACCCAGCCCACCCGTACGGCGGGCGTGACCGGCGTCGCGGAGCCTGCCGGCTCCCCGGACCGCATTCCCGGCTCACCCCCGGTGGACATGCGGTCGGTCGTCGGCACGGACGATCTGCTGCTCGTCACCCTCGACACGCTGCGCTTCGACGTCGCCGAGGAACTGGCGGCCGCCGGCCGCATCCCGCACCTGGCGCGCCGTCTGCCGGGCGGCCGCTGGGAGCGGCGGCACGCCCCGGGCAGCTTCACCTGGGCCTCGCACCAGGCGATCTTCGCCGGCTTCCTGCCGACGCCCGCAGCACCCGGCCCCCACCCCCGGCTGTTCGCCGCGCGGTTCACGGGCAGTGAGACTACGGCCGACGGCACGTTCGTGTACGACACGCCCGACCTGGTCTCCGGGCTCGCCGGCGCCGGGTACCGGACGGTGTGCATCGGCGGTGTCGGCTTCTTCAACCGGCAGGGCCCGCTCGGCTCCGTGCTGCCGGGGATGTTCCAGGAGAGCCACTGGGAGCCGGAGTTCGCAGTGTCCTCCCCCACCTCCTTCGAGTCGCAGGTCGCCAGGGCCGAGGAGGTCGTCGCGGCGCTCCCCGTGGACCGGCGGCTGTTCCTCTTCGTCAACGTCTCGGCCCTGCACCAGCCCAACTGGTTCCATCTGCCCGGCGCGGCGCGGGAGGCGGGCGACTCGCGCGAGACCCACGCCGCGGCGCTGGAGTACGTGGACCGGCACATCGGCCGGCTCTTCGCCGCGGCGAGCAGCCGGCGGCGCTGCTTCGCGATCGTCTGCTCCGACCACGGCACGGCCTACGGCGACGACGGTTACACCGGCCACCGGTTGGGCCACGAGGTCGTGTGGACGGTGCCGTACGCGCAGTTCTTCCTGCCCGGGCCGGACGGCGCCGAGGGCGCCCGGTGAACGGCGCGGCGCACGGGATCCGCCCGTACCGGAGCTATGTCTACGCTTATCCGCACAAGACGTCGTACCGCCCACTGCCGGAGCGGCCAGAACTGCGCGAACTGTGGGCCGGAGAGGGGAAGACCTCCCTCTCGCTGTACCTGCACATCCCGTTCTGCGAGGTCCGCTGCGGATTCTGCAATCTCTTCACCCGGATCGGGGCCCCCGACGAGCTGACGACGCGCTATCTCGACGCGCTCGAGCGCCAGGCACTGGCCGTGCGCGAGGCGCTGGGCGAGTCGGAGGCGGTCCGGTTCGCGGCCGCCGCGTTCGGCGGCGGTACTCCGACCTTCCTCACCGCCCGGGAGCTGGAGCGGCTCTGCGACATCGCGGAGAGGCGGATGGGCGCGGATCTGCGCGCCGTACCGCTGTCGGTGGAGACGTCCCCGGCCACCGCGACCGCCGACCGCCTCGCCGTGCTAGCCGCGCGCGGCACGACCCGGCTGAGCATCGGCGTCCAGAGCTTCGTGGACGAGGAGGCGAGAGCCGCCGTCCGCCCGCAGCGGCGCGCCGACGTCGAGGCTGCGCTCGGCCGCATCCGGGACACCGGCGTCCCCGTCCTCAACATCGATCTGATCTACGGCATCGAGGGTCAGACGGAGGCGACCTGGCGGCGCTCGCTCGACGCGGCGCTCGTCTGGCGCCCCGAGGAGCTGTATCTGTACCCCCTCTACGTCCGGCCGCTGACGGGGCTCGGCCGGCAGGACGGGACGAGCGGGGACGCCGCCTGGGACGAGCAGCGGCTGCGGCTCTACCGGGAGGGCCGGGACCATCTGCTGGCGCACGGATACGAGCAGGTGTCGATGCGGATGTTCCGCCGCCCCGGCGGTCAGGGCAGCGTGCCGCGCGGCCCGGAGGACCACGCCTGCCAGACCGACGGCATGATCGGCCTCGGCTGCGGGGCCCGCTCGTACACCACCGGACTGCACTACTCCTTCGACTACGCCGTCGACATGCGCCGGATACGCACGATCATCGACGACTACACGGAGACGGCGGACTTCACCCGCGCGGAGGTAGGCCGGCGGATCGACGACGCCGAGGCGCGCCGCCGCCATCTGCTGCAGTCGCTGCTGCAGGCTCAGGGCATGGAGGTGGCGGGTTACCGGAAGCGTTTCGGCAGCGCGCCCGCCGAGGACTTCCCCGACGAGCTGGCGGCGTTCGCCGGGCGCGGCTGGCTGGAGGAGGCCGGCGGGCTGCTGCGGCTCACTCCGGAAGGGCTGGCGTACTCGGACGCGCTGGGTCCCGAGCTGTTCTCGCCCGCCGTGCGGGACGCGATGGCCGCGTACGAGCCGAAGTGAGGAGCCGATGGATCTGACCGTGCTCTACCGCGGGCCGTTGGCGTCCTGCGACTACGACTGTCCCTACTGCCCGTTCGCCAAACGGCGGGACAGCCGGGAGCAGTTGCGGGCCGACCGGGCGGCGCTCGAGCGGTTTGCGGCCTGGGCCGCGGCGCGGGAGGGCGAGGACCGTCTGTCGGTGCTGTTCACCCCGTGGGGCGAGGCGCTGGTGCGCTCCTGGTACCGGCGTGCGCTGGCCGAGCTGTCGTGGCTGCCGCACATCCGCAGGGTCGCCGTCCAGACCAATCTGAGCTGCCGCACGGACTGGCTGGACGGCGTCGACCCGGACACCCTGGCGCTGTGGTGCACTTACCACCCGGGCCAGACGCCGTACGACCGCTTCCTCGGCAAGTGCCGGGACCTGGTGGGGCGCGGAATCAGGTTCAGCGTCGGGATCGTCGGACTCGAGGAGCACCTGGAGGCCGCGCGCCGGCTGCGGGCGGACCTCCCGGGCCATGTCTATCTGTGGGTCAACGCGGCGGACGGGCACACGTACACGGACGGGGAGGCCGCCCGCTGGACGGCGCTCGACCCCCTCTTCCCGTACAGCCGGCACCCGCACCGCTCGGCCGGTCTGCCGTGCCGCACGGGCGAGTCGGTGGTCTCGGTGGACGGCGACGGCACGGTGCGGCGCTGCCACTTCGTGCGGTCCGGGCTCGGCAACCTCTACGACGGCTCCTACCGTGCGGCGCTGGGTCCGAGGGCGTGCCCGCTCGCGGTGTGCGACTGCCACATCGGCTACGTCCATCTGGAGTCGCTTCCGCTGTACGACGTGTTCGCGGGCGGGGTCCTGGAGCGGGTCCCCGCCGGGTACCCGGACTCCGTACCCGGCTTCGGCAGCGCCCGAGGCCTGGCACCGCACGGCGCGGACCCGGTGCCGGGCCCGCGCTCCGTCCCGGACTCGGCGTCGGTCCCGGTGGCGGGCTCCGGGGCGGGCCCCTCCCGCTCCGGGTCGGGCGATCAGAGCGGCAGCAGGTCCGGGCGCTTCGGCTCCACGTGATCACCGGACGATTCGCCCCGGAGCCGCCGTCCGATCCAGGGCACGAGGTGCTCCCGGGCCCATTGGATGTTGTCGAGGCGTACTTCGTGGCTGCCGCGCGGCGGCAGCGGCGGCCACGGCTGGTCCGGGTCGGCGGGCACGTCCAGACCGAGCACCTGCGCCGCGCGCAGCGCCACCCGTGTGTGCCCCTCGGGCGAGAGGTGCAGCCGGTCGGCGTCCCAGGCCCGCCTGTCCTGCACGGACTTGAGCGACCAGAGGTCGAGGACCGGGCAGTCGTGGCGATCGGCGATGGCACGGACGTGTGCCGTGTACGTGGCGATCTTGCCCCGGAGGTGGCGTAGCACGGGCACCCCGCGGGTGTCGAAGCCGGTGGTCACCATCACCGTGCCCACGGAGGCGGCGAGGTCGGCGACGGCCCGCTCGAAGCGTTCGGCGACGTCGTCGGGGTCGCTGCCGGGTCGGATGATGTCGTTCCCTCCGGCACAGAACGTCACCAGGTCGGGGGCGAGTTCCTTGGCGCGCGGGACCTGCTCCTCGACGATCTGGTCGAGTAGCCTGCCGCGCACGGCGAGATTGGCGTAGCGGAGGTTGTGTTCCGGTAGGCGGTCGTCCAGCAGGACCGCGAGGCGGTCCGCCCAGCCGACGAACCGGCTGTCGGGTCCGGGGTCTCCGACGCCCTCGGTGAAGCTGTCACCGATCGCCGCGTACGACCCGAAGAAGTCCTTTGCTCTTGATCGCGAATCATCTGCCACGTCGAGTCATCATTCACCTCGAGAAGTGACCTACGCCACCGTAGGGAGGGCTTGACGGCGCGTGATATAGACCACCAGGTCAGTTTTCGGCAAAGCGGGAATAGCCGTCGGACGCGCCCGCCATCCGGCACCGACCCCGGCCGGGGCCCGGAACGGAGCCGTCCGCCGGCCCCCTGCGCGGGGCCGGCGGACGAGGACGCCGCGCGAGGTACCGACGCGACGTCAGATCGCGACCCCGTGCTGACGCAGGTAGGCCAGCGGGTCGATGTCCGACCCGTAACCGGGGCTGGTGCGGATCTCGAAGTGCAGGTGCGGGCCCGTGGAGTTGCCGGTCGAGCCGGACAGGCCGATCTGCCGGCCGCCCGTGACGCTCTCGCCGGAGGCGATGGAGAGCTGGGAGAGGTGGGCGTACTGCGAGTAGGTGCCGTCGTCGTGCTTGATGACGACCTCGTTGCCGTACGCACCGCTCCAGCCGGCGGAGACGACGGTGCCGGGACCGACGGCCTTCACCGACGTGCCGGTGGGGGCGATGAAGTCCACACCGGTGTGGTAGCCGCTGGACCACATGGCACCGGCGGTCTTGTACGCGGTGCTGACGCCGCCGACCACCGGGGCGAAGTAGCCCGAGGGGATGTTGTTGACGGCGGTACCGGCGGCAGGAACCCGGACGGGAGCGGCCGCGGGAGCGGAGGCGCCGCGGTCTGCGGTGCGGGAGGCGCGCTCGGTGGAGGCAGCCGGCCTCTCGGCCGCGGCCTTGGCCTTCGCCGGGGACTTCGCGTCGGCCTTCGCCGGGGTCTCGGCCTTCGACTCGGCCTTCGGCTGGGGCTTCGCGTCGGCCGTGGCCTTCGGCCCGGCGTGGAGGCTGAGCCGCAGACCCGGGTGGATCAGCGACGGGTTCTCACCGACGGCGGCACGGTTGTCGGCGTAGAGCTTCTTCCAGCCGCCCGTGACATCCTGCTCGGCGGCGATCTTCGACAGGTGGTCACCCGCCACGACGGTGTAGGTCTCGACCGCCTTGCCGGCCTGCGGCGCCTGGGGGACGACGGCCTGGTGCACGGTCGGAACGGCGTGCCCGGCGGCGGGCGCGGACTGCCCGGCGGCGTTCGCGCCGGCGGCACCGACGAACGGGATGGCGATGGCGGCCCCGCCCGTACCGGCAGCGACGAATCCGCGCCTGAACGGGCTGGTCCTCGGACGGCGGTGCTTCCCCTTACCGGGCATGGCGCATTCCTCTCCGCCGCCTGCGAGGTGAGCTGTCGGGTTCGGGCTGGAGCTGCCCGGCCGCGCCGTGGGCGCGGCTTCACCCCGAGCCGTCCGGGGTCACGGAACGGCGCAGTACCTGGGTCCCCCGCTCCTGCCACATGTGGGTGGGTGCGATATTCCGGACGGCGGCAGGATTAGGCGTTCCGACCGGATTGCGGTGACCGTAAGGGAGCCGGGTCGGTGCGAACAAGCCGTCATTTCCACCGGGAATCGACCTGCCGGATATCGGCACACATTTCCCGGTCACACTCCGTGGATCACGGATCTTCGATTTCCACGCGGACAAGGGAGTTGGGCCGTCGCCCGCCGCACGGAACGTCACGGATATGATTCCGCTCACGGGTGGACGCCACCCCCATTACCAATCAGGGCGCGCCCACCCTAAAGCAGCCAATTCGGACACAACACTCATTGCGGACGCAATACATTCAAGGGCGCGAGTGTCGCAGAAAAACATCTTTCACTCGTCCGGCCGGAATTCCATTCCCACAACCCCCGAATTGCGGTGGTCTGCCCCACCCGGGGAGCGGCTGGGGCCGCCGGGGTAGCGGTCCGGGTTCGGGGTCCGGTGCCCCGTTCCGGCCCGCTCCCCCGTCCCCCGCCCGAGCCGGGCGCCGTCGGCCACGAGGAGCCGCACGCCCGTCGCCGCCGCCGGCACCCCGCCGAGTCCTCCGCGGCCGCGTCGTCCGGCTCGATGTGCGGCCCGCCGGTGTGGAAGAAGGAGTTCGACCCGATCGGTCGGGAACCGTGCGCAGCTGCCCCTCGCGCCGGACAGAAGCCGGATTCGGCCGTCGCCGACCTTCTCGGTGATCCGGACCTCTCGGACTCCGACAACTCCGCACATCGTCGGGGGGAGTTCGACGGCGGGCAACGGCCCGGCACACACGGGTCGAGATGATTGCCTGAGGAATCGATGTCGTAGTGTCAATACCGCGCCCTCGTCGGCGAGCAGTGCCGACCGCAGACACGGAGGAGCCCCCGTGACTCAGCAGCTGCCCCAGACCCCGTCGACCGAACCCGAGCTGTCCGGTGTGCGCAACTTCCGGGACGTGGGCGGACTGCCGACCGTGGACGGACGGCGCGTGCGGTACGGACGGCTGTTCCGCAGCGGCCATCTCGCGCACGCGACGGACACCGACGCGGCCTTCCTCTCCTCGCTCGGGCTCCACACGATCTTCGACTTCCGCAATTCCGCGGACCAGCGGCTGGAGGGCCCGGACGTCGAACTCGCCGGGGTGCGCAACGTCAATATCCCGCTGTCCGACCCGGCCGACGGGGCCGAGTTCTGGCGGATGGTGCGGGACGGCGACCTCGACCAGCTGAAGTCGATCCTCGACGACGGCCAGGCGGCGGGGCGGATGGTCGCCTCCTACCGCCTGATCATCAAGGAGCGCACCGCCGAGCACAGCCGCGTCCTGCACGCACTGGCCGAGGACAGCACGCCGGCGCTGATGCACTGCGCCGCGGGCAAGGACCGGGCGGGCCTGTCCATCGCCGTCTCGTTGCTGGCCGTGGGGGTCGAGCGGGACGCCATCGAGGCGGACTACCTCAAGTCGAACGACCCGCACCGGCGCTACAAGGTGCGTCGCAGCGACAGCTCCCCGGCCGGGATGTCACCCGAGGTGATGGAGTTGCTGAGCCCTCTGTTCGACGCCCGCGCCGAGTACCTGGCGGCGGCGTTCGAGACCATGGAGGAGGTCTGGGGCAGCACCGAGCGCTATCTCCAGGACGGCCTCGGCCTCACCGGCGCGACGCGGGAGCGCCTCCGTGGGCGGCTGGTCGACGGGGCGGTCTGAGCGGCGGCGGGCGGCCGGTCCGCAGCCGCCCCCGCGGCACCTGCACGGCGGGAACGCGCCTGGCGGGCCACGCGCCGCCCGGTGACCTTGCGGCTGCCGGGGCCGTGACGTCCGCGATCCGGCCGTTCAGCGACCGGCGACCGCCTGCTTGACGAGGGTCCTGCCGAAGTCCCACATCAGCCCGCTGCCGCCGTGCGCGTCGTCCATGACGGCGGTGAAGGCCTCGACGAACCGGTCCACCTCCGGTTCGCCGATGATCAACGGCGGAATCAGCTTGATCACTTCCAGCCGGTCGCCGGAGACCTGGGTGAGGATGCGGTGCCGCTGCAGCAGGGGCACGACCACCATCTGGGCGAACAGCCCCTTGCGGGCCGCCTGCAGCATCGTCCAGCGGCTGCGGAGCTTCAGCGACGACGGTCTGCCGAACTCGATCCCGATCATCAGTCCGCGCCCGCGGACCTCGTGGAGCAGTTCGTAACGGCCGACGAGCGCGGCGAGCCGCGTCCGCAGCAGGTCCCCGGTGGCCCTGGCGTTCGCGACGACCTGCTCGTCCTCGATCACCGACAGCACGGCGAGACCGGCCGCCATGGCCTGGGCGTTGGAGCCGAAACTCGCCGAGTGCACCAGCACCCGGTCCATCGACGAGTAGACCTTCCTGAAGATCCAGTCCTTGCCCAGGGCCGCGCCGACCGGCACATAGCCCCCCGACAGGGCCTTGGCGACACAGACCAGATCGGGCTCGACGCCGTCCTCGTGCTGGTAGGCGTAGAAGTCCCCGGTCCTGCCCAGACCGGTCTGCACCTCGTCGGCGATCAGCAGCGCCCCGTGCCGGTGCAGCAGCTCCTGAGCGGCGCTCAGGAACCCCGGGGGTGCCTCGTGCACGCCCTTGCCCTGGATCGGCTCCACGACGAACGCGGCCACGTCGCCGTGTGCCAGTTCCCGCTCCAGCGCCGACAGGTCCCCGAGTTCCACCGCGGTGTCCGGGAGCAGAGGGGCGAATCCGTCGCGGAATCCCGCCTCACCGTTGACCGACAGCGAGCCGGCCGTCAACCCGTGGAAGGCGTGGCCGCAGTACAGGATCCGGGGCCGGCCGGTCGCGTACCGGGCGAACTTCAGGGCCGTCTCCACGGCTTCCGTACCGCTGTTGCAGAAGAAGACCCGGTCCAGGTGGGGGCTGTGGGCGAGCAGCCTCTCGGCCAGCAGTCCGGGCAGGGGCGGACAGTCGAAGCGGGTCAGATCGGCGAGGGAGGCGTCCAGGACGTCGTGGAGCGCCTTGCGGACGACCGGGTGGTGCCGGCCGAGGCCCATCACGCCGAACCCCGAGAGCATGTCGAGGTAGTCGTTGCCCTCCGCGTCCCAGAAGTGGGCGCCCTCCCCACGCTCGTACACCTTGTCGAAGCCGATGGTCCGGAGCATCCGGGGCAGTTGGTGGTTGAGATACCGGCCGTGCAGCCCGTACCGTTCGCCGCCACGCTCCGCGAGCAGCTTCGTGAGGTCGAACTCGTTGCTCATCCGCCGTGCTCCTCGATGTCCGGGGTGTCGGGGGTCGACCCGGCCGTCCGGGTCTCCGGGGACGCAGGGGCCTCCGCCTGCCCGCCCCGGGCGAGAGCGGCGGCGAGGGCCCCGGCGATGTCGACCGGGGTCAGCCCGACGTCGGCCGGCCCCCCGGCCCGCCCGGAGTGGGTGAGGAACTCCCCGGTCTCCTCCGCCGGTTCGTCGAGTTCCGTTTCCGTCAGCGCCTCGAGGTCGCGCGCTCCTCGGATGTGCTCGAGAGTCGTCACGCTCGTGCCCCCTCTCCGATCCGTTGCGCTCCGGCAGGGGCGCTCGGCGTCCACCGGCCGTCGCCCGCTCTCAGCTCCCGCTGCCCGACACGGTTTCGCGCGCGGCGCGCAACGACTCCTTGAGGGAGCCCATGGTCGCCAGTACGGCGGTCGGCTCGTAGCCGCAGTGGGCCATGCAGTTGGCGCAACGCGGGTCCCGGCCGCGGCCGTACTTGCTCCAGTCCGTGTCCTCGACGAGCTCCTTGTACGTGGGGACGTAACCGTCGCTCATCAGGTAGCAGGGGCGCTGCCAGCCGAAGAGCGAGTAGTTCGGAATCGCCCAGGCCGTGCAGGGGAAGTCGACCTTGCCCTCCAGGAAGTCCAGGAAGAGCGGGGAGTGGTTCAGCCGCCAGCGCCGCCGGTTGCCGTCGGCGAACGCCTTCCGGAACAGCTCGCGCGTCTGCTCGACACCGAGGAAGTGCTCCTGGTCGGGGGCCTTCTCGTAGGCGTACGCGGGAGAGATCATCATCTCGTCGACCTCGAGGTCGTCGTTGAGGAAGTTCAGCACCTCGATGACCGTCTGCGGGGTGTCGGTGTTGAAGAACGTGGAGTTGGTGGTGACCCGGAAACCGCGCCGCTTGGCCTCCTTGATCGCTTCCACCGCCTCGTCGAAGACGCCCTCCTTGGCGACCGACTCGTCGTGCCGCTCGCGCAGCCCGTCGATGTGGACGGCGAAGGCGAAGTACCTGGACGGGGTGAACCGGTCCATCTTCTTCCGCAGCAGCAGGGCGTTGGTGCAGAGGAAGACGTACTTCTTCCTCGCCACCAGCTGCCGCACGATCTCCTCGATCTGAGGGTGCATCAAGGGCTCGCCACCCGCGATCGAGACCATCGGGGCTCCGGACTCCAGAACGGCGCCCACGGCCTGGGCGACCGGCATCCGCTGTTTGAGGATCCCGGCCGGGTGCTGGATCTTCCCGCAGCCCTCGCACTTCAGATTGCACGCGAACAACGGCTCCAGCTCCACGATCAGCGGGAACTTCTCACGCCTGCGGAGCTTCTGTTCGAAGAGATAGGTCCCGACCCTGATGGTCTGGCGGAGCGGCATGGCCATCTGGCTCACCTCCTGGGGAGCAGCAAAGAACGGTGCCATTCGTAGAAAGCGGGCAGTACGGCACGCAGAACACGGAAAGCCGATATTCCACCGCGCACCGTGCCGATACGGACCAGCTCATGCTCTGGAGCGTCCACGACCACCCGGACGGCCGCAACCGGGAGCACCCCGGCTCTCCGGGCGCTGCGGAGCGTCGCGGCGGACTCCATGTCCACCGCGAT
This sequence comes from Streptomyces sp. NPDC049887, assembly GCF_040656535.1. NCBI lineage: Bacteria > Bacillati > Actinomycetota > Actinomycetes > Kitasatosporales > Streptomycetaceae > Streptomyces > Streptomyces sp. NPDC049887. The sequence continues at coordinate 135,933 of NZ_JBFAMM010000013.1, forward strand.
CGCGCCGGTCGCCGCCAGCCCCGTCCGCTCCTGCCCGCGCACCACGTGGTCGGAGGCGGTGAGCGGGCCGGTGTGCACGGTGCGCCCGGGCAGCGCCCTGGCCACGGCCTCCGTCAGCACGTCCGTGGCCGTGCAGGGCGTGGCGCCCCAGGGCCCCCGGGTCTCGTCGGCCACCACCACGTCACCGGGGTGCATTCCCGGGGCGAGTCCCGCGCAGAAGCCGGAGGCGATGACGCCGGCCGCGGGAACGGCCCCGGCACGGCGCCGGCGACCGTCCGCTCCGTCACCCAGTGCCTTCGCGAGGGCACGTTCCGCGTTCCTCGGGCCCATGCCCGTTCGGAGCAGGGTCACCGGCCCCGGCGCACCGCTGCGGCCACCCGCGCGCAGGGCCAGCCGCTCGATGCCGAGGGCACAGGCGATCAGCAGCGGCGGGAGCGGCTCGTCGGCGGGCGGCGTACCGGGGGCAGCGGACACTCAGCCCCCGTTCCGGCCGGTCGACGGCTCCCCGTGCACGTACCGGCCGAGGGCCATCAGCGGGAAGACCTGCCGGTAGATGTGGTAGTTGATGGAGAAGTCCCAGGGGAAGCCGGTCCCCGTGAAGTACGGTTCGTCCCACGAGCCGTCCTCGCGCTGCGCGGCGGCGAGGTACGCGATGCCCCGCCCGACGGCCTTCCCGTCCCGCTCGCCCGCAGCCAGCAACGCCAGCAGCGCCCAGCCGGTCTGGGAGGGCGTGGACACGCCGCGGCCGATCCACGACTCCTCGCGGTACGAGCGCAGGTCCTCACCCCAGCCGCCGTCGTCGTTCTGGACGGACTCCAGCCAGCCGACGGCCCGGCGGATCGCGGGGTGCGAGACGGGCACCCCGGCCGCGGTGAGGGCCGGGACGACCGCTCCCGTGCCGTAGATGTGGTTGACACCCCACCGCCCGAACCAGGCGCCGTTCGGCTCCTGTTCGCGCAGCAGCCAGTCGACTCCGCGGCGGGTGCGCGGGTGGTGGGCCCGGCCCTCGTGGGCCAGCATCTCCACGACGTGCGCGGTGACGTCGGCGGACGGCGGGTCGACGACCTCCCCGAAGTCGCAGAACGGCAGCCGGTTCGGGAAGGTGCCGGTGTTGTCTGCGTCGAAGGCGCCCCAGGCACCGTTCCTCGACTGCATCCCCAGCGTCCAGTTGCCCGCCCGGGCGACCGCCTCCTCGACCCGCGCCGGGTCCGGGTGTTTCACCCGGCGCAGCGCGAGGACGACCTCGGCCGTGTCGTCGACGTCCGGGTAGTTGTCGTTGTGGAACTCGAACGCCCAGCCGCCGGGGGCGAGGTGCGGTCTGCGCACGGCCCAGTCACCGGGCCGGGTGATCTGCTCGCCGAGCATCCAGTCGGCTGCCCTGACCAGTGCCGGGTGGTCAGCGGGCACCCCGGCGTCGGAGAGCGCCAGGACGGTCAGGCAGGTGTCCCACACGGGCGACTGGCACGCCTCGATCATCCTGGCCGGGCCCTCCGTACGGCCCGCCCCGCCGGTGGCCTCGTCCCGCCACACGGCGAAGCGGTCCAGCGACTCCAAGCCGGCGCGCATCACCGGGTGGTCGAGGTCGTAGCCGAGCAGGTGGAGGGCGATCACCGAGTAGACGGCCGGCGGCTGGATGCCGCCCCAGCAGCCGTCGTTCTCCTGCCGCTCGATGATCCAGCGGGCGGCGCTGTTCATCGCCGCGCGCCGCAGCGGGCGCAGGGCCACCTTGTGGTAGCCGCGCAGCAGCCGGTCGAGGCGCTGGAAGACCCCGTCCCAACTGGCTGCCGGAGCCGGCGGACGCTGCGGGTTGGGATTGCGGCGGTCCGTGTGGAGCTCGTCGAGCGCGAACGGCGCGGGCCGCACGGGCCGCTTCGCCGAGACGACGGTGAGCGGCACGATGGTCTGACGGGCCCAGCAGCCGAAGTCGTAGATGTTGAGCGGGAACCACGGGGGCAGATAGATGATCTCGGGCGGCAGCTCGGGCAGGTCCTCCCACTGCCACCAGCCGAAGAGCGCCAGCCAGATGCGGGTGAACACGCGGCTCGCGGCGATCCCGCCCTGCGCCCGGACCCAGGCGGCGGCACGTTCCATGTGCGGATCGTCGGGACGGTCGCCGGCGAGGCGCAGGGCGACGTACGCCTCGATGGTGGTGGAGAGTTCGCCGGGACCTCCGTAGAAGGTGGCCCAGGTGCCGTCCGCGCGCTGCTCGCCGCGGATGAAGACGGCGGCGGCTGCGGTGGTCTTCTCGTCCTGGATCCCGAGGAACTGACGGAGCAGCAGGTCCTCGGCGTCCATGGTGACGTTGGTCTCGAGGTCGGCCTTCCACCAGCCCTGCGCGTCCTGCCTGCCGAGCAGGTGCTCGACGGAACGCTGCGCCGTCAGCAGGGCGGTGGTGCCGAGGTTTCCGGGGTCCTCCGGAGCCGGACGGTGATCGGTCGTACGGTCGCTGGCCGAGGCTGCGCGGGACGCCGGGGCCCCGCCGCTTCCGTCGGTCGTCGCTGTCATGGCTTCCCCTTCTTGCAGTCGGACGTGCTGCTTCGGGTCTGCCGTCGGCCGGTACCGGGAGGGCACCGGCCGGCGACTGCGAGCTCATATGCGATTGATCGTGATCATCTCCGTCGGTGCCGTCCGCGGCCCGGTGCTCATCTCTTGCGTACGACGACGAAGTCGGCGAGGGCGACCAGCTGCGCCCTGACGTGCCCGGGCATGTCGACCCGGTCCAGCGCCTCCACGGCGACGGCGTGCTGCCTGCGGGCCTCCTGCGAGGTCCAGTCGCGACCGCCCGCCTCCTCGATCAGTGCCGCCCGGGCGGCGAACTCCTCCTCGGAGAAGCTGTCGAAGTCATTGCTCTTGGCGTCGGCGGCGAGCAGTTCCCCGAGCCGCTGCGACGCGGGACCGCCCGCGGCGAGCGCGGCGACGACGGGCAGGGACTTCTTGCGCTGGCGCAGGTCGCTCCAGGTCTGCTTGCCGGTGGCCTCCGGGTCGCCCCAGATTCCCAGCAGGTCGTCCACGGCCTGGAAGGCGAGCCCCAGGTGATGGCCGTACGCCTCCAGGGTGTCGGCGGTGCGGTCGTCGGCCCCGCCGAGCACGGCACCGATGGAGACGGCGCAGGCGAGCAGGGCGCCCGTCTTGTTGCCCTCCATCTCCAGGCACTCCTCGACGGTGACCCGCTCGCGGTGCTCGTAGGAGATGTCCTGGGCCTGGCCGTCGATGAGCTTGCGGGTGGCGGTGGTGAGCCGGCGGGTGGCGCGGCCCGCCTCCACGGTGCCGAGCTCCAGCAGGATCTCGTTGGCGAGGGCGAAGAGCGCGTCGCCGACGAGGATGGCCTGCGCGGGCCCGTGCACCTTCCACACCGTGTCGCGGTGGCGGCGTTGCTCGTCACCGTCCATCAGGTCGTCATGGAGCAGTGAGAAGTTGTGCACCAGCTCGACGGCGACGGCACCGGGGACGCCCACTTCGGGCGCGGCCCCGGCGGCCTCGGCGGACAGCAGCGCCAGCGCCGGGCGTACGGCCTTGCCGCCGTCGCCGTCCGCGGGACGGCCGTGGGCGTCGATCCAGCCGAAGTGGTAGGCGGCGACGGTGTCCATGGGGGGCGCGAGCCTGTCAACGGCAGCGCGCAGCACCGGGGTGGACATCGTCCGCCCGCGCTCGAGCAGGGCGGTGACGGCCTCGGTGTCGACAGCCGGGTTCGCCGAAGGCGCAGTCGGCACTTTCTCTCCTCTGGTTCCGGACGTGGGTCTCATGCCGCCTCCTCGAGCGGATGTTCGTGGCGGCGGCCGAGGGCTGCGAGCGCGGCACCGGCGGCGCTCAGTCCGCTGCGCACGGCGCCCTCCATGGTCGCGGGCCAGCCGGTGGCGGTCCACGACCCGGCCAGGCAGAGGCCGGGGGCGTTGGTGCGGGCGCCGGGCCGGAGCCTACCGACACCGGGGACGGGGGCGAAGGTCGCCGTGCGTTCCCTGGTGACGAAGAAGTCCCGTACCCGCGCCCCGCGGGTCGCGGGCAGCAGCCGTTCCAGCTCGGGAAGGTAGCGCTCGCGCAGTACGGAGACGGGGGTGTCGATCTCGTCCTCGGCGGCGGACTGGGACAGGGCCAGGTACTGTCCGGCCCGCCGCCCTCCGTCGCCGCCGGGCACGCCCGCCGTCAGACCGGAGGCGTCGGTGCGGTCGAAGACCCACTGGACGGGGCTCCCCAGCGCGGCGAAGAAGGGCCGGCGCAGCACGCGGCGGTCGTAGACCACGTGCAGATTGAGGATCGGCGCGGTCCCGATGCCGAGCAACCGGTCCGGGTCGTCCAGTGCGCCCTCGGGGAGCAGTGCGTGCGCCTCGCGCTGCGGTACCGCGAGGACGACGGCGTCCGCGGCCAGCCGGCCGGTGCCTGCCGTGACGTTCCAGCGCCCGTCGTCCGCCCGGCCGACCTCGCTGACGCGGGTGCGCAGTTCGGTGCGGACGCCGGCCGTGTCGAGGGCCTTGCGGGCCAGGGTGTCGTGCAGCTCGCCGAGGGGGACCCGGGACCAGCCGATGTCGGCGGCGCCCGGGTCGGAGAGCAGCCCGGTCCTGAAGACCATCGCGGCGAGGGCCATGGAGGCGTTCGGCGCGGTGGCGTTGAGGGTGGCGACGCCGACCAGGTCCCAGAGGGCCTCGACGGCTCTCGGGGACTGGCCGTGGCGGCGCAGCCAGGTCGCGAAGTCGATGCCGTCGAGGGCGGGGTCGGCGGGGTCGAGTCCTTTCAGCGCGAACGCGGCGCGACCTACCGCGGCCCGCTCGGCGAGGGAGAGGTGGGGGTAGCGCGCGAGGCTGCCGGCGAGGTGCAGGGGTACGGGCAGGGCGGTGCGCCGCAGCCGCCCGAGGCGGGGGCCTCCGGGGTGGGCCACGTCGAGGACGGGCACGTCGAGGCGCGGCTGGAGCGGCGCGAGGCGGGCGCCGTCGACGCGGTCGAGGAACCAGCGGTACGCGGTGCAGCAGCGCAGATAGACGTGCTGGCCGTTGTCGACGGTCAACTCGCCGCGCCGGAAGGAGAAGGCGAGTCCGCCGAGCCTGGGCCGGTTCTCCAGGAGTGTGACGCGCAGACCGGCGTCGGCGAGGCGGAGTGCGGCGGTCACACCGGCGAGCCCGCCCCCGACGACGACGGCGTGCCGCTCGGAGGTGCCGTCCCGGTACGTCACGGGCCCTCCCCGGCGGTGGGGAGGGCGCCCGGAACCGCCGCGGCGTGCCGTGCCGTCGCGCGAGGCCCGGCGGCGGTCGGGCGCCGGGTCGGCCTCAACCGGTTCATCGGACGCGCCTCCTGACGGCCTTGCGGGAGATGTGCCGCGCGTCGAGCCCGGAGAGGCCGCGCACGGCGACGTAGGCCTTCTCCCTGCCGGGGAGGGAGACACGGCCGCGCAGGACGGCCATGGGGTCGCGCTCGATACGGTCGAGCAGCCGGCGGTAGATCCCGGCCATGGCGGCCACGCAGGCGCCGCTGCGCCTGTCCAGCATGGGCAGCAGCCGGTAGCCCTCGGCGAACAGCCCCCGGGCACGCCGCACCTCGAAGTGGACGAGCCCGGTGAAGTCGGCCCCGGACGGCGGGATCGCGCGGTGGAATCCGCCGGTGCAGCCGAACTTGGCGAGGTCGTCGGTCGGCAGGTACGTCCGGCCGCTGCTCGCGTCCTCGCGGACGTCGCGCAGGATGTTGGTGAGCTGGAGGGCGAGTCCGAGGGTGTCGGCGTACTCGGAGGCCCGTTCGGCGCCGCGCGCGCCGGGCAGGGTGCCGAACACGCCGAGGGAGAGTCGTCCGATGGCCCCCGCGACACACCGGCAGTAGACCTTGAGGTCGTCCCAGGTCTCGTAGGTCTCGCCGCGGACGTCCATGAGGACCCCGTCGATGAGCTCGTCGAGGGCGTCGAGGGGGATCGGGAAGCGGTGCGCCGCGTCCGCGAGGGCCACGGCGACCGGGTCCGTGTCGTCCTCGTCCACCGCCCCGTCGCGGATCCTGCCGAGGAGCTCGCGGGTCCCTTCGAGCCGGTCCCGCTTGGCGGCCTCCCCGAGGAGACCGTCGCCGATGTCGTCGACGCGCCGCGAGAAGGCGTAGAGCGCGGACATGGCCTGGCGCTTGTCGGCGGGCAGGAGCCTGATGCCGTACGCGAAGTTGCGCGCCTGCGTCCCGGTGACGGCCTCGCAGTAGCTGTACGCGGCCCGCACCGGCGCGGACATGTGTGTGAACTCCTCCATGCTCCGGCTCACCCCTCTCTACGCGCTCTGTGCAGGACGGCTGCCACTTCGCGCATCAGCCGGGGCCTGGTGGGCCCGGGCGGCCCGGGGAGGACGTCGTGGCCGACGGCCTCGATCGCGGCGAGGGCGGCGCGCCCCCCGGCGACGAAGCCGGCGAGCAGCAGCCTGAGCCTGCCATGGACGCTTCCCACGAGCGGGACGCCCTCCTCCAGCAGCAGTGCGGCCCGCGCGGCCTCGTGGGCGATCAGGGCCCGTACGGGCGCGCTCGCGGTCGGGGCCGCCAGGTCGTCCTCGGTGACGCGGAACCGCCGCATGTCCTCGGCGGGCAGGTAGACCCGGTCCGCGGCCAGGTCCTCGGCGACGTCCTGGAGGTGCTCCACGATCTGCAGGGCGGTGCACACGGCGTCGGACCGGCGGATCCGTTCGGGACTGGCCGTACCGGTGATGGCCAGGACGAGCCGGCCGACGGGGTTGGCGGAGAGCTCGCAGTAGCGCGTGAGGTCGCCCCAGGTCTGGTAGCGGCGGACGAGCTGGTCCTGGCGGTTGGCCTCGATCAGGCCGAGGAACGGCTCGGGGGTGAGTGCGCGGCGGCGCACGGTCGGGACCAGCGCCCGCAGCAGGGGATGGCGCGGGCCGCCGCCGTCGCCGCCGGAAAAGATCCGCCGCAGATCGGCCTCGAAGGCGTCGAGCATCGCGAGCCGGTCGTCGCTCCGGGCGGGGTCGAGACCGAGCAGCCGGGCGTCCGCTCCGCCGGGGGCGAGGTCACCGTCGCCGATGTCGTCGACGAGTCGGGCGTAGCCGTAGACGGCCATGAGGTCGCCGCGCCAGGCGCGCGGCAGGAAGAAGGGTGCCACGGGGAAGTTCTCGTCCGCGGCCTTGGCGAGGGTGGTGCGCGTGGAGGCGTCGGGGCGCACCTGCCGGGTATCTGTCACTGCGGGCTGCCAGGTGCGGGGACGGCACTGCCCACGCGGAGCTGGAGATCTTCCGTCATGGCCGTCACATCTCCCGTTCTACACTGCCGACCCAATACATCCTATTTCGGACACGCCGCCGGTCCCCACGAGGGGCTTGGCCGTCCGGCAGCGGGGACACCCCAGGGTGCATCGCCCCACTTGCCGTGAATCAGCACCGGTACAGCTTAGGTTCCGCATCGTCCCCGGCCTCGGCGGGGCACCTGCCGCGTCGCGGAAGCAGGGCGGCACGCCACCAACCACCGCGAGCGCAGCGGCGGGTGACGACCGGTCGGGGCCGCGCGACCCCGCGCCGGGCCCGCGGAGCCCGGCCGTGCGAGGGCCCTCGCGGCAACGGACCGGCGGGGGCCTCTCGGTCCACGGCGGGAGACCGCCTACTTCGCGGTCTCCTTCTCGTACGCCTTGATCACCTCGTCGGTCGGGCCGTCCATCAGGAGCTCGCCCTTCTCCAGCCACAGGACCCGGTCGCAGGTGTCGCGGATCGACTTGTTGCTGTGGCTGACCAGGAAGACCGTTCCCGCCTCCTTCCGCAGCTCCCGGATGCGCTCCTCGGAGCGGATCTGGAACTTGCGGTCACCGGTGGCCAGCGCCTCGTCGATCATCAGCACGTCGTGGTTCTTGGCCGCGGCGATCGCGAACCGGAGCCGGGCGCCCATGCCGGAGGAGTACGTGCGCATCGGCAGGGTGATGAAGTCGCCCTTCTCGTTGATGCCGGAGAAGTCGACGATGTCCTGGTAGCGGCCGCGGATCTCCTCACGCGACATGCCCATGGCCAGGCCACCGAGGATGACGTTCCGCTCACCGGTCAGATCGCCCATGAGGGCCGCGTTGACGCCCAGCAGGGACGGCTGGCCGTCGGTGTAGACCTTGCCGCTCTCGGTGGGCAGCAGCCCCGCGATCGCACGCAACAGGGTCGACTTCCCGGAGCCGTTCGTACCGATGAGCCCGATGGCCTCGCCGCGGTAGGCGGTGAAGGTGACGCCCCGGACGGCGTGGACCTTGCGGACGCCGCGGGACTCCCCGCGGTCGCGCCGCAGGATCCGGCTCAGCGCGGCGGTCGCACTGCCCTTGCCGCCGCTGCCGCCGTTGACGCGGTACACGATGTGCACGTCGTCGGCGACGACGGTGGGCACCCGGGCGTCGCGCGGCTCCTCGAGGTGGTCAGCCACGGCCATAGCGCTCCTCCGCCTTCCAGAAGTACACGAACCCGGCGGCACCCAGCAGCAGCGCCCACAGCCCGCCGGCCAGCCACACATGGGTGGGCAGGTTGTCGCGGCCGTACCCGTCGATCAGGGCGAAGCGGACCAGGTCCATGTAGATCGCAGCGGGGTTGTACATCAGGACGTCGGCGATCCACGCGGGCTTGTCCGCGAGCATCACCTTGATCGAGAACATGACGCCCGAGCCGTACATCCAGGTCCGCATGATGAACGGCATCAGCTGGGCGAGGTCGGGCGTCTTGCTGCCCATCCGCGCCATGATCAGCGCCAGTCCGACGTTGAAGACGAACTGCAGCCCCAGGGCCGGCAGCACCAGCAGCCAGCTCAGCGAGGGGTAGCTGCCGAACGCGACCACGATCAGCACCAGGACGATCATCGAGAACAGCAGCTGCTGGAGCTGCTGCAGCGCGAACGAGATCGGCAGCGAGGCGCGCGGGAAGTGCAGGGCACGCACCAGCCCCAGGTTCCCGGAGATCGCCCGGACACCGGCCATGACCGACGTCTGCGTGAACATGAACACGAACACGCCCGTCACCAGGAAGGGGATGTAGACCTCCTTCGGCATCCCGCGGCCCGCGCCGAGGATGAGGCCGAAGATCAGGTAGTACACGACGGCGTTCAGCAGCGGCGTGGCGACCTGCCACAGCTGGCCGAGCTTCGCCTGGCTGTACTGGGCGGTCAGCTTCGCCTGGGAGAACGCCAGGATGAAGTGCCGACGGCCCCAGAGCCGCCTGACGTATTCGACCAGCCCGGGGCGGGCACCGCTCACCGACAGGCCGTACTTGGCGGCCAGCTCCGCCGGTGTCAGACCGTCGTCGGGAGACGGGCGAGCGCTCGTGGCGATCGCGCCGTCGTGGGTTGTGTCACTCACAAGTCGAGACTTTCGTGTTCGAGATGCGCGGCTTCGGCCTCAGGTGATGGGCCAGGTCCCGGAGTACGCCCGATGCTCTCAGATTCCGGGCGGTCAGACGACAGGCGGTCGGCCCAGTCGCGTCAGTCGCCAAACGGTACGCCACCTCATGGGACGGCGCGGCCCGCACGGAGTGGTCCAGCCCTCCTTGAAGCCGCCGCACCAGGCCTTGAGCGCCGCGGCCGAGGGCCGCCTGAGGAGCGTGAGCAGGATCCACACCCCGAGGTAGACGGGCACCAGGGGGGCGGGCAGGTTGCGACGGGCCAGCCACACCCTGTTGCGGGCCACCATGCGGTGGTAGACCGCGTGCCGGGAGGGCGGCGTCGTCGGGTGGTGCAGCACCATGTCGGAGCGGTAGTCGATCATCCAGCCGGCGTCGAGGGCCCGCCAGGCGAGGTCGGTCTCCTCGTGCGCGTAGAAGAACTCGTCCGGCAGGCCGCCGACCTGTTGCAGCACCTTCGTGCGGACCGCGTTCGCGCCGCCGAGGAAGGTCGTGACGCGCGAGGAGCGCATCGGGTCGGACGCACGCAGCCGCGGGACGTGCCGGCGCTGGGTGAGGCCGGTGTCCGGGTCGGCGATCCGGAAGCTGACGATCCCGAGGGCGGGGTCCTCCTCGAACGCCCGGCGCACCAGCTCGGCGGTGTCGTTGTTCGGCAGCAGACCGTCGTCGTCGAGAAAGAGCAGCACATCGACGTCGCCGCCGCCCGGGCCGAACGCCTCGATACCGACGTTGCGGCCACCGGGGATGCCCAGGTTCTCGGGCAGGTCGACCGTGCGCACGCCGTCGGGCACGCCCCTGACCGGAGAGCCGTTGCCGACGACGACCACCTCGACGGGGTCGCCGTCCTGCTTGGCGACCGAGTCGATGAGGGCACGCAGGTCGTCGGGCCGGTTGCCCATGGTGATGATGACGGCACCGAGCTTCATACGGCTCACCTCAGCCTGCTGGAGACGAGGATGGAGACCAGGTGCAGCACCGTCTGCAGCAGGGCGATACCGGCCAGCACCGCCACGCCGAGGCGGGTGAAGAACAGGTCGCCCCGCATCTGGTCCACGATCGAAAGCCCCAGGATGAGCAGCGACGCCTCGATGCCGAGGACCAGCCGGTGGAACTTCAGCGCCGCGGCGGCCCGGCGGGCGAGGGCCATGCCGGACGACCGGGGCTCGGCCGCCGCGTCCTTGACCGGCTCCATCCCGGCCTGGTGCCGGGCGACGCCGACCAGGTCGGTCTCGGCCTTGATCAGGATCGCGCCGAGAGCGGCGAGCGTGCCGAGGAAGGCCCAGAGCCAGTCGATCCGGCCGCCGCCCCACAGGTCCGCCGCGCGCAGGCCGAAGCCGACGAGGACGGCCGCGTCGCACAGGTAGGCACCGACCCGGTCGAGGTACACCCCGGACAGGGAGTACTGCTTCTTCCAGCGGGCGACCTCGCCGTCCACGCAGTCCAGCAGCAGGTAGAGCTGGACCATCACCACGCCGAGGACGGCGCCCCAGACGCCCGGGACCAGCAGGGCCGGCAGGGCCAGGACCCCGGCAATCGTCATCAGGTACGTGAGCTGGTTCGGCGTGGCCTTGGTGCCGACCAGGACGCGGGTGATGCGCAGGGAGATCTCGCGCATGTACAGGCGGCCGCCCCAGTGCTCGCCACTGCGCCGGTCCTTCACACCCGCCGGGTGGACGACCGGACGGAGCTCAGCTACGGATGGTCTTGGCATAGTCGGCGTACGCGTCCCTGATCTGGTCGGTGGACAGGTCGAGGTGCTCGAGGATGGTGAACCGGCCGGGCCGGGTCTGCGGGGCGTACTCCACGGCCCGGACGAACTCGTCGGCGGAGAAGCCGATGTCCTCGGGGAGGACCGGCAGCCCGTGCTTGCGCAGGACCTCGGCGAACAGGCCGGCCTCCTCCTCCGCGCCGCGCAGGTGCATCGCGAAGGCGGCGCCCAGGCCGACCTGCTCGCCGTGGCTGGCGGCGCGCTTGGGGTAGAGCAGGTCGAAGGCGTGACTGATCTCGTGGCAGGCGCCGGACGACGGCCGGGAGTCGCCGCTGATCGACATGGCGATGCCGGAGAGCACCAGCGCCTCGGCGAGCACCGTCAGGAACTCGTCGTCGCCGACGCCCCCGGGGTGCCGGAGCACGGCCTCGCCGGCGGTGCGGGCCATCGCGGCCGCCAGTCCGTCGACGGACTCCCCGATGATCTTGCGGGAGAGCTCCCAGTCGGCGATCGCGGAGATGTTGGAGATCGCGTCGCCGATCCCGGAGCGGACGAAACGGACCGGGGCCTCGCGCACCACGTCCAGGTCGATCACCATGGCGATCGGCGAGGGGACGCCGTACGAACCGCGGCCGTTGTCGTTGTCGAGGATGGAGATCGGCGAGCACAGTCCGTCGTGCGCCAGGTTGGTGGCGACGGCGACCATGGGCAGACCGACCCGCGCCGCGGCGTACTTCGCCACGTCGATGATCTTGCCGCCGCCGAGGCCGACGACCGCGTCGTAGCGGCGCTTGCCCTTGACGTCGTCGGCCAGCTTGACCGCCGAGTCGATGGTGCCGTCCGAGACCTCGTACCAGTCGGCGCCGGGCAGTACCGGCGCCAGCCGCTCGCGCAGGGCCTGGCCCGAGCCGTTGCTGATCGCGATCGCCAGCTCGCCGGACGCGGAGATGCGCTGGTCGGCCAGGACGCCGGCCAGGTCGTCCATCGCGCCGCAGCTGATGTCGACGACGACCGGTGACGGAATGAGCCGGGTCAGTACTGGCACGCGATCTCCCTGCCCTTGGCGAGGTCGTCGTGGTTGTCGATCTCGACCCACCTGACGTCGCCGATCGGGGCCACGTCGATCCGGAAGCCGCGGTTCACCAGCTCCTGGTAGCCGTCCTCGTAGTAGAGGTCGGGGTCGCGCTCGAAGGTGGCCTTCAGCGCGTCGGCGAGTTCCTTCGCGGCCTCGGGCTCGATGAGGGTGACACCGATGTACTCGCCGGTGGCGACGGCCGGGTCCATCAGCTTGGTGATCCGCCGGACGCCCTGGCCGTCCGCGGTGATGACCTTCATCTCCTCGTCGGCGAGCTGCTTGACGGTGTCGAGGGCGAGGATGATCCGGCGGCCGTCGCCGCGCGCGGCGAGCAGGGTCTCCTCGACGGAGACCGGGTGCACGGTGTCGCCGTTGGCGAGGATCACGCCCCGCTCGAGCACGTCGCGGGCGCACCACAGGGAGTAGGCGTTGTTCCACTCCTCGGCCCTGTCGTTGTCGATCAGGGTGAGCTCCAGGCCGTACGTGGCCTCCAGCTCGTCCTTGCGGGCGTACACGGCCTCCTTGCGGTAGCCGACGACGACGGCGACCTCGGTGAGGCCGATCTCGCTGAAGTTCTTCAGCGTCAGGTCGAGGACCGAGAGGTCCCCGTTCACGGGCACGAGGGCCTTCGGAAGGGTGTCGGTGTAGGGGCGCAGACGCCGTCCGGCACCGGCAGCCAGAACAAGGCCGATCATGCGGGTTCTCCTTCGTCGTGTACGGCGGGTGCTCCGGAGGAGACCCAGAAGCGGACGGACTCCGCGACCACCACGAGTGCCACGGCGACCGCGAGGACCGTCAGCGCGATCGTGAACTGCGGGGCGCCGAGCAGGGTGGCCAGCAGCGCGACCGCCAGGGTCCGCCCCTCGTGCCCGCCGACCGCCAGGACCAGCCGGTGCGGGGGCGCGCCGGTGCCCCCGCGGATGCGGTACACCGTGTCGTAGTGATGGTAGGCGACCGCGGCCACCAGGCCGAATGCCGCTGGAAGGGCCCCACTCACGTCCGCCCGGGCGGCCAGGATCAGGATCGTGCCGTACTCCGCGGCGCGGAAGACCGGGGGCACCAGCCAGTCGAGGGCGCCCTTGAGCGGGCGCGAGACGGCCAGGCCGGAGGTGAGGGCGTAGGCCAGGGCGGCGACGACCGTCCAGGGGCTGCCGTAGGGGGCGAGCAGGGCGGTGAGGGTGACCGCCGCGGCGCCGGTCACGGCGATCGCCGGCGGCGCGAGCGCCGGCAGTCGGCGGGCCACGCCCCGGAACGCCGCGGCGAAGCCCTCCGCCAGGGGACCGGAGTCGGCGAGGTCGGCGAGCGCCTGCGCGGCGCGGTCGGTCCTGCGGGCCTTGCGGGTGAGCGAGCGCAGCACCCTGCCCGCCGTGGTGTACGCGGCGGCGAAGGCGCAGCCGATGAGCAGGGCGCAGAAGACGATCCGCGGGGTGGTGACGGCGGTCAGCACCGCGATCATGGCCCAGCGCTCGCCGATCGGCAGCACGATCATGCGCCGGACCCAGACCGTCCAGCCGACGCTGTCGAGCCGGTCGGAGAGCGCGGCGGTGGGACTGGTGTTGGCGGTCGCGTCGTGGTTGGCCTCGTTGAAGGAGAAGTCGACCACGTGGCGGCAGGTCTGCAGCACCATCGCGCCGAGCGCCAGGGCCCACACGTCGTCCCCGCCGCGCGCGGCGCCGAGGGCGAGGCCCGCGTAGTACGCGTACTCCTTGGCCCGGTCGAAGGTGGCGTCGAGCCAGGCGCCGAGCGTCGAGTACTGCAGGGAGTAGCGGGCGAGCTGCCCGTCGGTGCAGTCGAGGACGAAGGAGAGGATCAGCAGCACGCCTGCGGCCACGAAGCCGCCCCGGGTGCCGGTGGCCGCGGCGGCGGCCGCTATGAGCGCGGTGACCAGCGAGGCGGTGGTGACCTGGTTCGGGGTCAGCCCGCGCCGTGCGCACCAGCGGGCGAGGTAGCGCGAGTACGGGCTGATGCAGAACGTCGTGAAGAACCCGTCCCGCGCCTTGACCGCGGACCGCAGCCGGACGTCCTCGTCGTCGACCGCCGCCACGGCCTGCCGGGCCTCGTTGCGGTCCTGGGGGTCGCCGGGCACGGTCGCCACCAGGGTGCCCAGCTCGGGGCGGTGCGGAGCGGCGCCCCCGGCGGTGAGGGCGACCGCGACGAGGTCGGGGAGGACGTCGGACCGGGCGGGGTGGGTGTCCGTGGCCGCTGCGCCGGAGGACGCGCTGTCCTGGGACGACTGCGCGGTGGGCCGCTCGGCCGCCGGTCGCGGGCCCGCGGCCGCCTCGCGCAGGGCTGCCAGCAGGGCGGCGCGTGCCTCGGGTCGGGCCGTGGCCGCGCCGGGGATCGCGGCGGCGGGGAAGCGGGGGTCCGTCAGGCCGAGGCGGAGTGCGTGGACGTGGCCGACGAAGCGCGGGTCGACGAGCGCGGCCCGCTCGGCGGCCGGGACCGCGGCGAGCAGGTCGGCCGCCTCGTCGGCCCCTGACGCGATGTGTACATCGAAGCCCAGCGACCGCAGATCGCCCTCGAGCGGCGATCCGGGTACCGGCGGACCGGTGAGGATGGCGGTCGACAGACGGACTCACTCCTTGGCGCTGATCAGATGGGTGGGCACGGCGGCTCGGCCCGGGACCGGGCGGCGGCACGTCGGCTGAGGCTATCGGATGAACGGAAGCGCGAGTTCACTGAGGTTTCCCGGTGAGGACGCTCCCGCTCTTCCCGCCGGCCGCGTCCCCGGTCCGGGCGTCCCATGCCCTGAACGGTGACCCGCCGCCGGTGCCGCGACCGAGATCATCATCGTCGATCAGTGGCCGACCCCACAAACCGCCCCGGCGGCGGTGGGTGCCCCCGGCACCGCGTGGCTAGAGTGGCGTGCATGACTTGGCTGATCACAGGCGGGGCGGGGTACATCGGAGCGCACGTGGCACACGCCATGATCGGCGCCGGCGAGCGGGTCGTCGTGCTCGACGACCTCTCGACGGGCAACACGGCGCGGCTGCCCGAGGGGGTGCCCCTGGTCAGGGGCACCCTGCTGGACGGGGAGCTGCTGGACCGCGTCCTGTCCGAGCACGCGGTCACGGGGGTGGTGCACCTGGCGGCCCGCAAGCAGGTCGGCGAATCGATGGAGCAGCCGCTGCGCTACTACCGGGAGAACGTGCACGGGCTGACGGTGCTGCTGCAGGCCGTCGTCGACGCGGGAGTGAAGCGGTTCCTCTTCTCCTCGTCGGCGGCGGTGTACGGGATGGCCGACGTGGACCTGATCAAGGAGGACACACCGGCCGTGCCGATCAACCCGTACGGCGAGACCAAGCTCGCCGGCGAGTGGCTGGTGCGGGCGGTGGGCCGGGCGCACGGCATCGCCACCGGCTGTCTGCGCTACTTCAACGTCGCCGGCGCGGCCCGGCCGGAGCTCGCGGACACCGGGGTGTTCAACGTGATCCCGATGTTCTTCGACCGGATCACCAAGGGGGACGCTCCGAGAATCTTCGGCGACGACTACCCGACGCCCGACGGCACCTGTGTCCGCGACTACATCCACGTCGCGGACCTCGCCGACGCCCATCTGACCGTGGCCCGCCGGCTGGCCGGCCGGGACGGGGCCGGCGACCTCACGGTGAACGTCGGCCGCGGTGAGGGCGTCTCCGTGCGCACGCTGGCTCGTGTCGTCGCCGAGGTGACCGGCCACGGCACGCCGGCGGTCGTCGAGCCGCGGCGCCCCGGGGACGCGGCGCGTGCCGTCGCCTCGGTCGAGCGCATCGGCAAGGAGCTCGGCTGGGCGGCCTCGCGCGGGGTACGCGAAATGGTCGAGTCGGCATGGGCCGGCTGGCTGCTGCACCACCCCGGGGTGGCCCCGCCACGAGCCGCCACGGCGGCTGCCCAAGGCTCTGACCGGCGGGCGTAACCGCAGGTCAGGAGATATGACAACGGTGTTCAGCGTCGTGTTGCCCGGTACCCCCCACCCGTAGTTGACTGGCCACTCGGGCAGACCGTTCAGCGTGATCCGGGAGGCTTCTCGCATGGGGGCAGGGCACGACCACGGACACGCGCACGGCGGTGGCCCGCCGACGGGGACCGCGGCCGCCGCCTACCGGGGACGGCTGCGGGTCGCGCTGGCGATCACGCTGGGCGTGATGCTCCTGGAGATCGTCGGCGGGGTGCTTGCGGACTCGCTCGCCCTGATCGCCGACGCCGCCCACATGGCGACCGACGGTCTGGGGCTCGCCATGGCACTGCTCGCGATCCACTTCGCCGGCCGCCCGCCCGACGCGAAGCGCACCTTCGGCCTGGCCAGGGCAGAGATCCTGGCCGCGCTCGCGAACTGCGTGCTGTTGCTCGGCGTCGGCGGCTACCTGCTGTACGAGGCGATCCAGCGCTTCATCACCCCCGCCGAGACCAGGGGCGGGGTCGCCATCGCCTTCGCCCTCGTCGGTCTGGCCGCCAACGCGGTGTCGCTGTTTCTGCTGAAACGGGGGCAGAAGGAGAGCCTCAACGTGCGCGGCGCGTATCTGGAGGTCCTCGCGGACGCGCTCGGTTCGGTGGCGGTGCTGGTCTCCTCGGCCGTGATCCTGGCGACCGGCTGGCAGGCGGCCGACCCGATCGCCTCGCTGGTGATCGGCCTGATGATCGTGCCGCGGACGCTCAAGCTGCTGCGGGAGACGCTGAACGTGCTGCTGGAGGCGGCACCGAAGAACGTCGACATGGCAGAGGTGCGTGAGCACATCCAGGCCCTGCCGGGCGTCGTGGACGTCCACGATCTGCACGCCTGGACGATCACCTCCGGGATGCCGGTCCTGTCCGCGCACGTGGTGGTGGCGCCCGACTTCCTGGACGTGGTGGGCCACGAGAAGATGCTCCACGATCTGCAGGGCTGTCTCGGCTCGCACTTCGACGTCGAGCACTGCACGTTCCAGCTGGAGCCCGGCGGTCATGCCGAGCACGAGGCGGGCTACTGCCACTGACGCGGCGTTGCCTGGGGCGGACGCTTCGCGCGCTTGCCCCGGCCGAGCGCGCCCGGGCCCCCGCGGGCCGGCGGCTCCCTCCCGCTCTCCGAGGGCTGCTAGATTGGCGCGGCCGAGTGGTGCGGGACCGAGAGGAGCTGAGGTTGATGACGGTCGCAGTCGCCGCTGCCCTGCGCAGCTCCCAGTCCTCCATCGATCTCCGGGTTTCCGGGCGCACGTACTCCGTACGCTGAGCCGATCCGCACGCTGAGCCGATCCGCACGCCGGCCGGGACCCGTCTCATCCAAAGGGTTTCCCACGTTGTCCGACAACGCCTTTCACGACGCCTTCTTCGCCCTCCACCACGGGCTGCCCCGGCAGGGGCCGGGTTCCGATGCCACCACCCGCCGGCTGCTGAGCCTGGCGGACCCCGTCCCGCCGCGTCCGCGCGTGCTCGACCTCGGCTGCGGACCCGGCCGGGCCGCACTGCTGCTGGCCGCCGAGGCCGGGGCCGAGGTGACCGCCGTGGACCTGCACGAGCCGTTCCTGGACGAGTTGAGGCGGGCGAGCGGCGAGCGCGGTCTCGACGAGCGTATCCGCACCGTCGTCGCCGACATGGCCGCACCTCCCTTCCCCGACGGGTCCTTCGACCTGGTCTGGGCCGAGGGCTCGGCGTACGCGATCGGCTTCGACACGGCGCTGCGCTCCTGGCGGCGCCTGCTCGCGCCGGGCGGCGCCCTGGTCCTCACCGAGTGCGAGTGGACCTGCGCCGAACCGAGCCCGACCGCGCGTGCCTTCTGGGACGAGCACTGTCCGCTGCGCACGACGGCGGCCAACGCGGCCGCGGCGGTCGGGGCCGGCTACCACGTCGCCGGGGTGCACCGTCAGCCCGAGAGCGACTGGGAGGAGTACTACGGCCCGCTCGGCGCCCGGGCCGCAGCGGTCGATCCGGACACGGCGAAGCCGGGAACCGCCGCCGCGCTGGAGGCCACCCGGGCGGAGATCGCGATGCGCCGCGACCACGGCGCCGAATACGGCTACACCGGATACGTACTGCGGCCCGCCGACCCGCGCTGGCGGGTCCGACCGGAGACGGACGCCGATGTCCCCGCGGTGCGTGCGGTCAACGCGGCGGCCTTCCCGACGGACGACGAGGCGGATCTCGTGGACGCGCTGCGACGGGACCCTTCGGCGTGGCTGCCGGGGCTGTCCTGGGTGGCCGAGGCACCGGACGGCTCCGTGGCGGCGTACGCGCTGCTCACCCGCTGCCTGGTCGGCGGCGAGCCCGCTCTGGCACTGGCCCCCTGCGCCACCGCGCCGCAGCTCCAGGGCCGGGGCGCGGGCTCCGCGGTGATCCGGGCGGCGCTGGACGCCGCCCGGGTCCGTGGTGAACGGCTGGTCGTGGTGCTCGGTCACCCGGAGTTCTACCCGAGGTTCGGTTTCGGGCGCGCTTCACGGCTCGGTGTCCGGCCGGGCTTCGAGGTGCCCGACGAGGCGATGATGGCTCTGGTGCTGGACGGTTCCGACGCGACGCCACAGGGCATGATCACGTACTCGGAGGCGTTCGGGGTCTGAGCCGCCGTCCGTGCCCGTCGTGCCTCCCGCACGACGGGCACGGACATGCCCAGGGACGGCGAAGTGCGGACAAGCCGCTTTTGTACGGCAGACTGGGTGCGCCCCTCAGGGCCGAGGACCGAAGCGAAGGATGGCTATGCCGATCACACCCGCCACCGCGCCGAACAGCTCGCCGAACGGCACCACGCAACCGATCTTGCTCGAACTGGTCGACGAGAGCGGCCGCACCATCGGCACCGCGGAGAAGCTCTCCGCCCATCAGGCGCCGGGACAGCTGCACCGGGCGTTCTCCGTGTTCCTCTTCGACGAGCACGGGCGGCTGCTCCTGCAGCGGCGGGCGCTCGGCAAGTACCACTCCCCCGGAGTCTGGTCGAACACCTGCTGCGGGCACCCCTATCCGGGCGAGGCCCCGTTCACGGCGGCGGCCCGGCGCACCCACGAGGAGCTGGGCGTCTCGCCCTCGCTGCTCGCCGAGGCCGGGACCGTCCGCTACAACCATCCGGACCCGGCCTCGGGCCTGGTCGAGCAGGAGTTCAACCACCTCTTCGTGGGCCTGGTGCAGTCGCCGCTGCGGCCGGACCCGGAGGAGGTCGGGGAGACCGCGTTCGTGACGGCGACGGAGCTTGCGGAGCGCCACGCCCGGGACACGTTCTCGGCCTGGTTCATGACGGTGCTGGACGCGGCGCGCCCGGCCGTCAGGGAGCTCACGGGTCCGGCCGGAGGCTGGTGACCCCACCGGGGCCTCCTCGCGAAGTCCCTCCGGCGCGGCGCCCCTACAGGGGCGCCGCGCCGCTCAGGGGGACGAGCGGCAGAGCGGCCCAGATGATCTTTCCGCCGCTCGACGTGTGCTCGACGTCGCACTCGCCGCCCGCCTCCCGGGTGATCTCCTTGACGAGCAGCAGTCCCCGGCCGCCCGTCTGGGCGGAGTCGCTCTCCAGGGCCTTGGGCCGGTAGGGGTGGTTGTCCTCGACGGCCACCCGGATCCACTCCGGACCGACCGCCAGTTCGATGGCCACCTCCGGCGAGAGCAGGGCCGCGTGCCGGACGGCGTTCGTGACGAGCTCGGACACGATCAGCAGCAGTCCCTGCAGGACCTCGTCGTGGACCGGTACGCCCTGGCGGCGGACCAGATCGCGAACGGCATGCCGGGCCTGCGGTACGGAGACGTCGAGTGCGGGTGCGGTGAACCGCCAGACGCCTTCGTACGCCAGTGGCCGGGCCGGGACGCTACCGGGGCTCTCCATAGTCCCGCACCCACCCTCGTGAAACGTCGCTGGGAACTGTTGTGTACACGAGTGTTGGGAATGCACTGGTCCATACCGGGCTGCTGACCAGAAGTCAGCTCCTATCGACGGCTCCGGACCGGGTTATTGCGTTCCGGTCAGTTCTTCGATCGATCCGGGCCCTCTTCTGATGACCTCTCGGACGGACCGGCAGAGGCCGGACCGGCCGCCTCCCCGGCTTCCCCGCCCTGCCCGCCGTCCGTGACCATCTCGACGATCCGGCGGCCGCCCACACCGATCGCGATCAGCCCCAGCCCGTCGAAGAGCAGGGCGAGGGAGAAGAACACGCCGAGGACGTAACGGCTGCTCTCGGGCCAGTTCGCCAGCACCAGGATGCCCAGCAGCAGGCCGAACGCGCCCTGGAGCAGGGTCCAGCCGAACTGCGGCCCCCGTACCACCAGCGACCCCACCAGCCGGAAGAGCCCGCCGGTGAGGAAGAGCAGCGCGGCGAACATGGTCAGCGCCTCCGCGCTGCCCTCCGGGTGGCGGATGACGACCACACCGGCCGCGATGTTCAGGGCGGCGACGACCACACTGAGCCAGAAGGAGCTGCTGCCGCGGGACTCGACCGCCTGGAACAGTCCGACCAGCCCGCCGACGAGCAGCAGCCAGCCGAACAGGAGCATCGAGGTGAGGGTGGCGAGGCCCGTGTAGACCAGACCCACGATCCCGGCGATCACGAGGATCACACCGAGGGCCGCCAGCCAGCCGAAGCTGCGGCGGAGCTTTCTGCCCTCCTGGGCGGGACCGGTCATGGGTGCCTCCTCGTCGTGCCCTCCCCGGTCGCTGTCGTCCTCGCCGGCTCTGCGGTCCCGGCCGGTCTCGCCGTTTCCGTCGGTGCGCCGTCTCCGTCGCTTTGCCGTCTCCGTCGCTTTGCCGTCTCCGTCGCCACTGCCGTCGGCACCGGTGTCGTCGCTGGTCGTCGGCACCGCCACCCCCGTCCTGATCATAGGTAGGGGTCCGGCGGATAGCATCCGGCGCATGGACCGGACGAACGAGGCGCACGAGGCGGAGCCGGAGGTCCGGCACACGGTGGCGGACGGGGTGGCGACCGTTGTGATCAGCCACCCCGCCAGGCGCAACGCGATGACCGCCGCGATGTGGCGGGAGCTGCCGGCGCTGCTGGACGGACTGGGCCGCGACCCCGCCGTACGGGTGCTGGTGCTCACCGGCGACGGCGGCACCTTCTGCGCTGGCGCCGACATCACCTCCCTGAGCGCGCCCGCTCCGGAGGAGTCACCGCAGGAGCTGGCCGTACGGGCCGAGGAGGCGCTCGCGGCGTTCCCCAAGCCGTCGCTGGCGGCGGTCCGCGGCTACTGCGTGGGCGGCGGCTGCCAGCTGGCGGCGGCCTGTGATCTGCGGTTCGCCGAGGAGGGTGCCTCCTTCGGGATCACCCCGGCAAAGCTCGGCATCGTCTACCCCGCGCCCTCGACCCGGCGGCTGGTCTCGCTCGTCGGCCCGGCCACCGCGAAGTACCTGCTGTTCTCGGGCGAGTTGATCGGCACGGAGCGGGCACTGCGCACCGGTCTGGTGGACGAGGTGCTGCCCGCCGGCGAACTGGGCAAGCGGGTGGCCGAGTTCGCCCGGGTGCTGGCGGCCCGCTCGCAGCTGACGCAGGCCGCCGCCAAGGAGTTCGCCGCGGGACGCACCGACCGCGACGCACACTGGGCGGAGCAGGCGCGCGGCAGCGGCGACACCGCGGAGGGTATCGCCGCCTTCCTGGAGCGCAGACCTCCCCGCTTCACCTGGAGCGTGTGAGGCGGGCGGCCGGATCCGGCCGGCCGCCTCACACGGGCGGCCTGATCCGGCCAACGAACGGCGGCCGCACCGCACGGACGTTCCGACGACGGGCGTGCCGCCGGTTCGGGCAGCGGCTCGGGGCGGCCGGTGCCGGCTGGCGCCCGGACCGCGCGGGGCTCGCCGGGCGGCCCGGGCCGGACCGGACGCGGCCGGAACCGGACCTGGTGCTGCCGGGACCGGGCCGGTGCGGAGACCCAGCCGCGCGACCGGGAGTGCTCAGGCTTCCGCCCCCAGAACCAGCCCCGCGTGGGTGCGCCACTGCGCCACCATCCGCTCCGGGGCCTTCTCCGGCGATCCCGCGTCGTAGGGCGGCTGCGGATCGTACTCGGTGAGGAGTTGCACCGTCTGGGCGACCTCGTCGCCCGCGATCCGGCCGAGCAGGTGGAGAGCCATGTCGATCCCGGAGGAGACGCCCGCGGCGGTGACGTACTTGCCGTCGAAGACCACGCGCTCCCCCGTCGGCTCCGCGCCGAAGGGCACGATGTCGTCCAGGGCGAGCCAGTGGGACGTGGCGCGACGCCCTTCGAGCAGTCCGGCCGCGGCCAGCAGGTGCGAGCCGGTGCACACGGACGTGGTCCAGGTGCTGGTCGCGTCGGCCGTGCGGAGCCAGTCGAGGATCGTCTCGTCGAGCATGGCGCGCCGTGAGCCGGGTCCGCCGGGGACGAGCACGATGTCCGGCGCGGTCACCTCGTGGAGCGCCCGCTCGGCGGTCACGACCAGGGAGCCCTGGTCGTTCCGCACGGGACCCGCCTCCTCGGCGACGAAGACGGTCTCCGCCCCGGGCAGGCGGGACAGCAGCTCGTAGGGGCCGATGGCGTCGAGGCTGGTGAAACCCTCGTAGAGCACGATGGCGATCTGCATGGCGGGTTCTGTCCTTTCAGTGGCCGCTCTCGCGGTCGTTTCGGGCGGGGTCTCGCAGTGGGTACCCGGTCACCGGCGGCCGCCGCCGCGGTTGGTCCGGCGGCGTCCGCGCGGCCGCTGCCGCGGCCGCGTCGGCGGGCCCCCTGCGGTCGTTCGGGCTCTCCCCGGTCGTTCAGCGGGCGGGTACGTGGAAGCGGCGCCGGTACTCGGCGGGCGCCGTGCCGAGAGCCTTCACGAAGGCGCGGCGCATCGCCTCGGGTGTCCCGTAGCCGCAGGCGCGGGAGACCTCCTGGATGCCGTGGCCGGTGTCCTCCAGCAACCGGCGGGCGTGTTCGAGGCGCACCCGGTCGACGTACCTCCCCGGCGTGGTCCCCGTCTCGGCGCGGAACGCGCGGGCGAACTGACGGGGCGACAGGGCGGCAAGCCCCGCCAGCGCCGCCACGGACAGATCGCCCTCCGGGTGGTCGGTGATGTACTGCTGCACGTCGCGCAGGGGTTCACGCCGGGCGCTCTGGGCGGCGAGCTGGGCGCTGAACTGCGACTGGTTGCCGGGCCGGCGCAGGAACACCACCAGGTGGCGGGCGATGGTCAGAGCCGTTCCGCGTCCCAGGTCCTCCTCGACCAGTGCCAGCGCCAGGTCGATACCCGCGGTGACCCCGGCCGAGGTGGCGAGCGAACCGTCGCGCACGAAGATCGGCTCGAGGTCCACCTCCACCTCCGGGTAGTCGCGCGCGAGTTGGTCGCAGACGGACCAGTGGGTGGTCACCCTGCGGCCGTCGAGCAGACCGGCCCCGGCGAGCAGCAGGGCCCCGGTGCACACCGAGACGAGTCGGGTGGCGGCCCCGGCGTTGGCACGCAGCCAGTCGACCAGCGGGGGATCGGGCCGGCGCGTGCCCTCCCCACCCGGCACGATCAGCGTGTGCGGCGGGCCACCGGCGCCGAGGGCCGCGTCCGGGAGGACGGTGAGCCCGCTGGAGGTGCGCACGGGCCCGCCGTCGAGCGAGGCGGTGCGCACGGCGTACCGGAACGGGGCGTGGGGGGCCTGGTTGGCGCCGGAGAAGACCTCGACCGGGCCGGTGACGTCGAGGCTCTGCACTCCGTCGAAGAGCACCACGAGCACGGTTCGCTGCTGCATGCGTCCATCGTCCCGACCACCGGCGCATGACCGCAATGACGAGAAACCCACCATTCCTGCCATCAGCGGGTGGAGACCGTCCCTTCGGGACGACCGACCACGCACCCTCGCGGCAGCGGAGGGTGACTCCCCTCGCGGGGGCGGAGGGAGGTTCCCCGCGGGCGATGGGAACTTACCGTCTTCACGTCGTACCGACCAGTCGGTAACGTGCGGGCATGAGCTCTCTGCACCCGCGCGCGGGACGCCGCTGCCACAACGCCGTCAATCCGCTCCACTCCACCGTGTACTTCTCGCCCGACTACGCGAAGGAGCTCGCGGGGATCGGTGTCGAGGACACCAGCGCCGCCTACTTCGCGGGCCGCGCCGCCGCCCTGGGAGCGGTCGGGCCGGGCACGGTCGCGGCGACCTTCTACAACTTCAGCCACGAGCTGATAGCCCGGCACCTCCCGGCCGTCTGGGACATCGCGTCGCCCGCCACGGTGCTGGACGCACGGATGCGGGCGGTGGACGCGACGTTGCGCCGACTGCTCGGCGACGACACCGTCACCTCGCCGGAGATGGCCGAGGCCGCCCGCCTGGCACTGCGCGCCACCGAGGCCTGCACCCGGCCCGCCCGCCCGTTGTACGCCGCACACGCCGACCTGCCGGTACCCGAGCAACCGCACCTCGCCCTCTGGCACGCGGCGACGCTGCTGCGCGAGCACCGCGGCGACGGCCATCTCGCCGCGCTGCTGTCCGCCGGGCTCGATCCGCTGGAGGCGCTGGTCAGCCACACCGCGACCGGTAAGGGCATGTCGCCGCGCTGGATCCTCGCCAGTCGAGGCTGGCGCCGCACGGACTGGGACGCGGCCTCCGATCGGCTGCGCGAACGCGGGCTACTCGACGGCGACGGCGAGTTGACCGAGGCGGGCACGGCGCTCCGCGCCGAACTGGAGGAGCACACCGACCGGCTCGATCTCGCCCCGTACGAGCACCTGGGCGAGGCGGGCGTCGAACGCCTCACCGAGCTGGGCCGCGGATTCCTCATGACGGCCGCCGCGGCCGGCGCCTTCCCCTCCGACCTCACCGGCAAGGACTGACCGGCGAAGGCAGGCGGCAGCGGCAGGCAGGCGGCGCGGGCTCACCGGTACGGGCCCGGCCGCCAGGGCCTCCCGGGAGGAGCCGGCGGCCGCTCCGGCCCACCACCGCGGGCCGGAGCGGGACGGCACGGGAAGGACGGCACGGGAAGGACAAGGAGCCTCGTCGGACCTGTCCGTCGCGGAACCTCGTCGGACAGGCCGGTCGACGCCCGGCCGCGGCGGCCGGGGGAGGTTTGGCGGCACAGGGCACGGCAACCCGGAACCGAGCACCACAACGTGCCCGAACCGAGGAGGCAAACCGTGTTCCGTGCCATCGCCGACGCGCTCAGGACCCTCAGCGGCATCGTCGCCGCCGTCGTCACCTTCCCGTTCCGCCTGCTGGCCCGTCTCTTCGGTGGCGCGGCCGGGCACGGGCGCCGCGCGTAGGGGGACGCGCGACACGGCCCCCGCCCACCCGGCAGAATGCAGCCGAAGAGATCGCGCGGACACCGGTCCGCGCGGCCTCCAGGCACAGCCGGTATCGGAAGGCGAGTCGGGAACCGTGACGACGTCCATCGAAGGCAGGATCGCCGAGGAGCTCGGCGTACGGGAGCGGCAGGTGAAGGCGGCCGTCGAGCTGCTCGACGGCGGGTCGACCGTCCCGTTCATCGCGCGCTACCGCAAGGAAGCGACCGAGATGCTCGACGACGCGCAGCTGCGCACGCTCGAGGAGAGGCTGCGCTATCTGCGGGAGCTGGAGGAGCGGCGGACGTCGGTGCTCGAGTCCGTGCGCGAACAGGGCAAGCTCACCGACGACCTCGAGGCGCAGATCCGGGCCGCCGACACCAAGGCCCGCCTGGAGGACGTCTACCTCCCCTTCAAGCCCAAGCGGCGCACCAAGGCGCAGATCGCCCGCGAGGCCGGGCTGGAGCCGCTCGCCGAGGGCCTGCTCGGCGACCCGTCGGTCGAACCCCTCGCGGCAGCCGCCGCGTTCGTCGACGCCGACAAGGGCGTCTCCGACGCGGCCGCCGCGCTGGAGGGCGCCCGGGCGATCCTCACCGAGCGCTTCTCCGAGGACGCCGACCTCATCGGCGAGCTGCGCGAGCGGATGTGGACCCGGGGCCGGTTGGCGGCGAAGGTCCGCGAGGGCAAGGAGGAGGCCGGCGCGAAGTTCGCCGACTACTTCGACTTCGCCGAGCCGTTCACCGAACTCCCCTCGCACCGCGTGCTCGCGATGCTGCGCGGCGAGAAGGAGGACGTCCTCAGCCTGGAGCTGGAGCCCGAGGAGCCCACGGACGGCCCGTCGACGTACGAGGGCATGGTCGCCCGGCGCTTCGACATCGCCGACCGGGGCCGGCCGGCGGACAAGTGGCTGCAGGACACGGTCCGCTGGGCGTGGCGGACCCGGATCCTCGTGCACCTCGGGATCGATCTGCGGCTGAGGCTGCGGACGGCGGCCGAGGACGAGGCCGTACGGGTCTTCGCCGCCAACCTGCGGGACCTGCTGCTCGCCGCCCCCGCCGGCACGCGCGCGACGCTGGGCCTCGACCCCGGCTTCCGCACCGGTGTGAAGGTCGCCGTCGTGGACGCGACCGGCAAGGTCGTCGCCACCGACACGATCTATCCGCACGTGCCGGCGAACAAGTGGGACGAGTCGCTGGCGAAGCTGGCCCGTCTCGCCAAGGAGCACGCGGTCGAACTGGTCGCCATCGGCAACGGCACGGCGTCCCGCGAGACGGACAGGCTGGCCGCCGACCTCATCGCGAAGCACCCGGAGCTGAAGCTCACCAAGGTCATGGTGTCCGAGGCGGGCGCGTCGGAGTACTCGGCGTCCGCGTTCGCCTCGCAGGAACTGCCGGGGCTCGACGTGTCGCTGCGCGGCGCCGTTTCCATCGCCCGCCGGCTGCAGGACCCCCTCGCCGAGCTGGTGAAGATCGACCCCAAGTCGATCGGCGTGGGCCAGTACCAGCACGACCTGTCCGAGGTGAAGCTCTCGCGTTCGCTGGACGCGGTCGTCGAGGACTGCGTGAACGGCGTCGGCGTCGACGTGAACACCGCCTCCGCGCCGCTGCTCTCCCGGGTCTCGGGCATCGGGACGGGCCTCGCCGAGAACATCGTGGCCCACCGCGACCAGAACGGCCCGTTCCGCTCCCGCAAGGAGCTCAAGAACGTGGCGCGGCTCGGCCCGAAGGCGTACGAGCAGTGCGCGGGCTTCCTGCGGATCCGCGGCGGTGCCGACCCGCTCGACGCCTCCAGCGTGCACCCCGAGGCGTACCCGGTGGTGCGGCGCATGGTGAAGACGGCCGGCAGCGAGGTCGCGGCGCTCATCGGCAACACCGGCGTGCTGCGGTCGCTGCGCCCGGACGACTTCGTCGACGAGACCTTCGGTCTGCCGACGGTGACGGACATCCTGCGGGAGCTGGAGAAGCCGGGACGCGACCCGCGACCCGCGTTCCGGACCGCGACCTTCAAGGACGGCGTCGAGAAGATCTCCGACCTGGCGTCCGGGATGGTGCTGGAGGGCGTCGTCACCAATGTCGCGGCGTTCGGGGCGTTCGTGGACGTCGGCGTCCACCAGGACGGGCTCGTGCACGTCTCCGCGATGTCGCGCACGTTCGTCAAGGACCCGCGGGACGTGGTGAAGCCGGGTGACGTGGTCAAGGTGAAGGTCCTCGACGTCGACATCCCGCGCAAGCGGATCTCGCTGACCCTGCGGCTGGACGACGAGGCCGCGGCTCAGCAGGGCGGCGGCGGTGGCGGTCAACGCCGCGACCGGGGTCAGGGCGGCGGCAGGCCGCCGCAGCAGCGCCAGGGCGGCCGCGACCGCAGGGCCGACGCCGGCTCGGGATCATCGGGACGCCAGGCGGCCGCCCCGGCCAACAGCGCGATGGCGGACGCACTGCG
This sequence comes from Streptomyces sp. NPDC049887, assembly GCF_040656535.1. NCBI lineage: Bacteria > Bacillati > Actinomycetota > Actinomycetes > Kitasatosporales > Streptomycetaceae > Streptomyces > Streptomyces sp. NPDC049887. The sequence goes on from NZ_JBFAMM010000013.1 coordinate 163,571, forward strand.
GCGGGCCGGTCTCCTCGACGACAAGCGACGCGGCGGGCGCTGACCCCGCCGCGGCTGAGCGGTCCCGGGCCGCGGGGACCGGGACCGCTCAGCCGGGTTCGCGCTCCGGGTCCGCCCGGCCCGCCGAGGAGGCACGGCCGTCGGTGCGCCGGCTGTCCGGTCGCCCTGGCACGCGGTGCGTGCTGCCGGGCGCCCGGGACACCGACCCTCCCGCCCACCGGCCCGGGCCCGGCCCCGCCGTGTGCTCGTCGGGCACGGAAAGCCGTTGTGACCTGCGTCCTGTCGCCGTACGGGCCGTCGCTCCTACGCTTGCCTGCCACTCGCGCGCCTGGCGCGGCGGCGCTCGCCAGCCCCGGCGCGACCACGGCCGGCACACGTCGAGGATGGTTCCGCCCCACATGCCCAGTGATCTCTCACCCGTCATCGCAGCCGCCACCCGCTGGCTCCTGTCGGCGTTCCCACCGGAGGCCGGTGCGCTCGACCGTGCGCTGGCCGAGGCCCAGGCCGGACAGGCTGCGACCATCGCCGCCGCCCTGCGCTACCCGACCGAGCTGGACGCGGAGCTGCTGCATCTCCTCGGCCCCGGGGGCGCCGCGCGTCTGGACGCGGTCAGCGGTGCCGGCGAGCCATCGGAGGGACCTGAACACATCTGGCGCACCTGGGTGGACGAGACCGTGGTCAGTTGGGCGGCCTGTCTGCTCGCCGACGCGGAACTCGCGGCCATGGCGGCGGCCTGCGTCTCCGCGACCCACCACGGCGCCGGCTCCGTGGGTGCCGCGCGCCGCCTGACCATTCCCAGCCGGCGCGACCACCGCGCGGCGCCGCTGCTGCGCCACCCCGACCTGGTGGGCCCGGTCGCCGAACTCCACCGGGGCACCCTGTGCAGGCTGCTCTCCGCCCCGAGCCCTTAGCCCGGCGGCCCGGCCGGCCGCGCTCCCACGGCGCGTCGCCGCGCCGGCGCCGGTTCCGGGCCCCTCTTCGCTCTCCGGTCCCCGCGCTCGTCCGGCTCCCGTGGTGCTCCGCTCCCGCTCCGGTGTCCGGCGGCCGGAGTCACCCGTGAACCCGGGCGCGCCGCATGCCGCCCCGCCGCGCGGCCGACCGGGGCTCCCGACCCCGCACCGGCCCCACGTCGGGCGGAGTCGCCGCGGGGCGCGCTCAGGCCTGCGGGGGCCCCGGGAGAAAGCGCAGCGCCCATGCCGCACGCTCGGCGACGACCGGGTCCGCGTCCTTCGTCAGCGGCTCCAGCACCACGCGGGCCCCGTCCGGATCGGACTGGACCAGGTCGACGATCTCCGTCGCCAGACCGTCCTGGTCGTCGCCGAGGTCGACGGCAGAGGCGCGGAGCAGCAGGGGGAGCGTGCCGGTGCCGCCGAGTGACGCGATCACGCCGCCGAGCATCTCGCGGGCGTAGAAGTTCCCTTCACCGAGGAAGCGGTCCATCGCCGCCTCCAGACGGGGCAGCAGGGAGCGGTCGCCGGACGCCGCGACGATGTCGGCGAGGTCGATCGCCTCGTCGACGGAGTCGAGGCTGTCGAGGAGTTCGCACAGCCGGTTCAGGGGGTCGGTCGTCATGCTCGGCCTTCTTCAGGACTCGGTGACCTTGCCGTGCGCCACTTCCAGGCGCCGGGTCGTGCGGACGGTGTCCAGCATCCGCCGGTCGTGCGTGACCAGGAGCAGCGTGCCCGTGTACGAGGCGAGCGCGGACTCCAGCTGTTCGATGGCCGGCAGGTCGAGGTGGTTGGTCGGCTCGTCGAGGACGAGCAGATTGACGCCCCGGCCCTGGAGCAGGGCGAGCGCCGCCCGGGTCCGCTCCCCCGGGGACAGGCTGACGGCCGGGCGCAGGACGTGGTCCGCCCTGAGGCCGAACTTGGCCAGGAGGGTGCGGACGTCGGCGGGCTCGGTGCCGGGAACCGCCGCGCAGAACGCGTCCAGCAGTGAGTCCGTGCCGTGGAACAGCCGGCGGGCCTGGTCGACCTCTCCTACGACGACGCCGGAACCGACGGCCGAGTGCCCGGAGTCCAGCGTGAGGCGGCCGAGCAGGGCGGCGAGCAGCGTCGACTTGCCGGCTCCGTTGGTACCGGTGACGGCGACGCGGTCGGCCCAGTCGATCCGCAGCGACACCGGTCCGAACCGGAAGTCGCCCCGCCGCACCTCGGCGTCGCGGAGGGTCGCCACGACCGCCCCCGAGCGGGGAGCGGCCGCGATCTCCATCCGCAGCTCCCACTCCTTGCGGGGCTCCTCGACCACGTCCAGCCGTTCGATCATGCGCTGGGTCTGTCGGGCCTTCGCGGCCTGCTTCTCGCTCGCCTCGCTGCGGAACTTGCGGCCGATCTTGTCGTTGTCACCCGCCTTGCGCCGGGCGTTCTTGACTCCTTTGTCCATCCAGGACCGCTGCATCCGGGCCCGGCCCTCGAGGGCGGCCTTCTTGTCGGCGTACTCCTCGTACTCCTCGCGGGCGTGCCGCCGCGCCGTCTCCCGTTCCTCCAGATATGCCGCGTAGCCGCCGCCGTAGAGGGTGATCCGCTGCTGGGCGTGGTCGAGCTCGAGGACCTTGGTGACGGTGCGGGTGAGGAACTCGCGGTCGTGGCTGACGACGACCGTCCCGGCGCGCAGGCCGGTGACGAACTCCTCCAGCCGCTCCAGGCCGTCCAGGTCGAGGTCGTTGGTCGGCTCGTCGAGGAGGAAGAGGTCGTAGCGGGAGAGGAGCAGGGAGGCGAGGCCGGCCCGGGCGGCCTGGCCGCCGGAGAGCGAGGTCATCGGCTGGTCGAGGCCGATGGCGAGGCCGAGTGAGCCCGCGACCTCCTCGGCGCGATCCTCCAGGTCGGCACCACCGAGCGCGAGCCAGCGCTCGAGGCTCGCCGCGTAGGCGTCGTCGGCGCCCGGCGTGCCGTCGACGAGGCCCTGGGTGGCGTCGTCCATCGCGCGCTGGGCCGCGTCGACCCCGGTCCGGCGGGCGAGGAACTCCCGTACGCTCTCGCCGTCCCGCCGTTCCGGCTCTTGCGGGAGGTGGCCCACCGAGGCGGCCGACGGGGAGAGCCGCAGCTCACCGTGTACCGGGGCGTCGAGGCCGGCGAGCAGTCGGAGCAGGGTGGACTTCCCCGCGCCGTTGACGCCGACGAGGCCGATCACGTCGCCGGGCGCGACGACGAGGTCGAGCCCGGCGAAGAGGGTGCGGTCGCCGTGTCCGGCGGCGAGGTCCTTGGCGACGAGGGTTGCGGTCATCAGGGGAGGGATCCTAGTAGGGCTTCGTCGGGTGGTGTCGGGGGGCTGCCACGGCAGGGTCCGTCGGCAGGTGGGGCAGGTGCCGGTCCGGGTGCTGATGATGTGCCGGAGGGTGTCCGGTGCGCGGGTGGAGGGTGGGGAGGACCTCGGCGAAGCCGCCGTGGTCCGCGAGGGCGTCGCCGCGCTGCGAACCATCTACGGGCAGCACATCCCCGACCCCATCGGACATCGCGTCACCCGCTGGGCGGCCGACCCGTTCGCCCTGGGGTCGTACTCCTATCCCGCCGTCGGCTCGCACCCCGAGGACGTCGACGCCCTGGCCGCGCCGGTCGCCGGCCGTCTGTTCTTCGCCGGCGAGGCGACCAGCCGGGACCACCAGACCTACGTCCACGGCGCACTGCTGACCGGTCGACGTGAAGCCCGGCGCATACTGCGCAGCACAAGCTGACGGCCCGGCATGGCCGGGGAGGAACACACCCTTCCGGCCGATTATCCGATTTACACCTCTTAGCATGTTTCTATGTGTCTTCTTTGGTTCGTCAGACGGCTCGTGACGTGCCGTCAGCCTGGAGGAGAAGACACAAGATGCCTCAAACGCCTAGCTCGGACGGGGTGCGCCGTCCGGGGGGTCCGCCCCTGAGTCGCCACTGGAAACTGGCCGTGGCGGCAGCAGCCGGCATCGCCACCCTCACCGGCGGGACCACCCTGATCAGCGGTCGGACGGTGACCGCCGAATCCGCCGACGCCAAGGCCCCGGCGCTCCGGGCCGCCGTCCCCGCCCGCGGCGGTGAGGGCGTCGACGAACAGGAGTACCGGTCAGGGCATGCCGACGACCGTGGCTGGGGAGACAGCGACGAGGACCGCAGCTCGGGGTCCGAGGACGAGCACAGCGCGCGTGGCGAGGGCGACAACTCCGACAAGCGCCAGGAGAAGGGACCGGACGGCCACGACGAGCAGAGCTCCGGATCACGCGACCAGGGCGGCGCCGGTGCCGACGACGAGCACGCCCGCAAAAGAGTGCCCTGTGATCCGAACGCGCTGATCGCGGCCATCACCGAGGCGAACAACGACGGCGGTGGAACGCTCAGTCTGGCTGAGAAGTGCACCTACACCCTCACCGCCAACCAGGACGGCAACGGCCTCCCCGAGATCGTCCAGCCCATCACCATCCACGGCAACGGCGCCACCGTCGCCCGCGCCGCCAACGCCGACCGGTTCCGCTTCTTCCAGGTCTCGGCCGGCGGCGACCTCGAACTCCGCCACCTCACCCTCACCCGCGGCAAAGCACCGGAAGACCAGAGCGGCGGCGCGATCCTCGTCACCCCGGCGGGACGCCTCGACCTCGACCACACCACGCTCACCCACAACACCGTCACCGACGATGACGCGGACGCCACCGGCGGCGCCATCCACAACGAAGGCATCACCCGAGTCCGCAACACCACGCTCAGCCGCAACACCGCCGCGAACGACGACGGCGGTGCCATCCACAACGTGGGCGCACTGAGCATCACAAGCTCCGAACTCACCCACAACACCGCCGTCAACGCCGGCGCCCTCAGCTCGACCGGAACGGTCACGATCAGCAAGAGCCTCATCAGTCACAACAGCGCCGGCGACGCCGGCGGCATCCTCCTCGACGAGGGCGTGATGGAGATCGTGTCGAGCAAGATCAGCCACAACACCGCCGGCGAGGATGACGGCGGGGGCATCGTGAACTCGGAAGGGGCCCTGTATGTGCGTGGCAGCACCATCAGCCACAACACCGCCTTCGACGATGCCGGCGGCCTGAGCCTGGTGAGTGACACGGTGATCGAGGACAGCACGATCAAGGGCAATGTCGCCGTCGGCGGCGACGGCGGCGGCATCATCATGGAAGGTGATGTCGCGATCCGCGGCAGTCAGGTCACGGAGAACCAGGCCCTCGGCGACGGCGCCAGCGGCGGCGGCATCTTCCTGAACGAAAGCGGTGCCGACCTCACACTCACCGACTCCAAGGTGACAAAGAACCTCTCGGACGCGCCCGCAGGCGGCATCCACAACGAGGGCACCGTCACCACCTTTGGCAAGATCCGTATCATCGACAACGTCCCCACCAACTGCCTCGGCAGTCCCAACCCGGTCCCGAGCTGCTTCGGCTGACGCCCCGACCGGGCCACCACAACCGACCACCGCCTCCGGCAGCCCCTCCCGCCCCACCGCAGGCCCGCTCGCGCCGGTTCGCGGGCTGTGTGAGGGCCGGGGGGGTGCGGCGGTGCGGGTCCGGCCGCACGGCGGGCGGTGGCAGCCGTGCGGCCCCAGGCGTGGGCGGTGGACGACACCGTTCGGCCGACACTCAGCGCGTCGGCCGGGCGCCCGGGACGTCCCCGCCACACCGCTGCCCGAAGACACCCGCCCGGCCCTTCACCGGGCCACCGTCGAGCGGGATTCGGTGGGTGCCGCTCAGGACGTCCCGGCCGGGTGTCCGGCTCGGCGCGCCACGGCCGCCACCAGGACTCCCCCGGCCGCGCGGGCCACCACGAACGCCCGGCCCTGCACGGCGCCGCCGTCCAGGGGGATCCGGTGGGTGCCGGGCTCCAGGGTGCCGTCGAAGACCTCGTGGGTACAGGTGCGGTGGAGCCGGTCGATGCGGTGGGCGACCAGCCGGACACGGCAGCTGGACGCGACGGTCACCGATGCCGTGCCGCCGGAGGCGGTCAGCCCGGTCAGCCGGCGGTGTTCGGCGGGGCTGCGGTGGAGCGCCTGCTCGACCTGGGCGACGACGACCGGCACGGCGTCGGCGAGTACGTCGACGCAGACGGCGTCGGCCCCGGAATCGGTGAAGGCCGATCGGACCGCGGCGCGTTCGGTCTCCGTGACGGTGCCGCCGAGGACGACGGCGCCGTACGCCCGCAGTTCCTCCGCCGGAACCCCCGCCGTGTCACGGGCGATGTCGGCACCGATGCCGATGGTCCGGAGGGCGGCGGCGAGCCTGGTGAGGGAGGCGGCGCGGGCGCCGACGAGGAGGACCCTGCGCCGCGGTCCGATGCCGGTGCCGTCGAGGAGCCGCTCCAGTGCGGCCCGGTACGCGTCGGCACGGAAGCGGAAGGGGCCGGTCCCGGAGTAGCCGTTGAGCTCCAGGTCCGCGGTCTCCTCCGTCTGCCAGGCGAAGTCCCGCCAGACGACGTCGTTCCCCTGCCGCTCGATGACGGCGGTCACGGCTCCGCAGCCCAGTTCCTCGCACTCGGGGCAGCCGTAGAGGACCCGGCGCCCGCCCGGCAGCGGGGCCTCCTCGTCCAGCAGCAGTCCGCGCACCTGACGGGTGAGGATCGCCGGGGGCACGTCGGAGGCGAGCGGGGAGACGGCGTCGACGTCGCAGAGCAGGAGGAGGAGCGGGCGGCCGTCGACGACGAAGTCCAGGAAGTCGCGGTGGACCTCGAAGCCTCCGCCGGCGAGGAATCCCCCGGCCCGTACCGCCGGGGCCAGGGCGAACGTCGCGTACTCGACTGACATGTCCGGAGTATCCCCAGCGCCGGCGCGATGTGAGCACGGCGGCGGTGATCGACACTGTACGGTCCCGCCATGAGCGGCGAAGTGATCGTGGTGGGCGGCGGGATCATCGGGCTGACGACGGCGGTGGAACTCGCCGAGCGGGGGCGGCGGGTGCGGCTGTGGACCCGTGAGCCCGTCGGGGCGACCACGTCCGCGGTGGCGGGCGCCCTGTGGTGGCCGTACCGGATCGAACCGGAGGCACTCGTCGGTGCATGGTCGCTCACGTCGCTCCGGGTGTACGAGGAGCTGGCGGGGCGGCCGGAGGAGACCGGGGTGCGGCTGGTGCCGGGAGTGCAGCCCGGTGTCTCGCCCGCCGCGCTCGGGCCCTTGGCCCGGGAACTCACCGGAACGGTGCGCGAACTGGCGCCCGCAGAGCGGCCCGCGGGGGTCGCGTCCGGGCTGTGGGCGCGGCTGCCGCTGATCGACATGCCCGCTCATCTGGGCTGGCTGCGGACCAGGTTCGAGGCGGCGGGCGGCACCGTGGAGCTCCGCGCGGCCGGCTCGCTCGACGAGGCCGCGGCCGGGGCCCCGGTCGTCGTCAACTGCACGGGGCTCGGCGCGCGCGAGCTGGTGCCGGATCCGGAGGTCACGCCGGTGCGGGGCCAGTTGGTACTGGTGGAGAACCCCGGGATCGAGACCTGGTACGCGGCCGCGGACGAGGCGTCGAGCGAGCTGACGTACTTCTTCCCGCAGCCGGGCCGACTCGTCCTCGGCGGTACGGCGGTCGAGGGAGACCGGTCACTGGAGCCGGACCCGGCGACGGCCGAGGCGATCGTCCGGCGCTGCGCCCGGGTGCGCCCGGAGATCGCCGGGGCCGAGGTCCTCGCCCACCGGGTCGGCCTGCGCCCCGCGCGCTCGAGCGGAGTGCGGCTCGCGGCCGTTCCGGGCCCGTACGGCATCCGTCTGGTCCACAACTACGGGCACGGTGGGGCCGGGGTGACGGTCGCCTGGGGCTGCGCCAGAGCGGCTGCGGACCTGGCGGGCTGACCGGCGTCCGCGCCGGACCGTGGCGGCCACGCGGCGAGCGCCTGCCCGAAGCAGCCGGCCCATGCCTTCGCGAGCCGCCCTCGTCGCCGGTCACCACGGCCCGTGCACCGCGACGCCGGCGGCCGGGGAGGCCGGAGTTCACTGTTCCGGTGGTGTGGGCCCGATGCGGAGCTCGAAGTCCCCGTCGTACCTCTTGTGGCCCTCGATGACGGCGAGATCGACGACCTCCTCACCGCGTTCGCCGCGCACGATGATCGGATCGTGGCGCAGATCGCGCATCAGCGCGAAGCACATCGCGATCATCACGATGAGGAAAGGGGCCGCGACCAGAATCGTGAGGTTCTGCAGTCCGGCCAGGGCGTCGCCCTTCCCGCCACCGATCAGCAGCATGACGGCCGCGACGGCGCCGGTGACGGTGCCCCAGAACACCACGACAAACCGTCCCGGCTCCAGAGCGCCCTTCTGCGAGAGCGTCCCCATCACGAGGGAGGCCGCGTCCGCTCCCGAGACGAAGAAGATGCCGACCAGGACCATCACGAGCATGCTCGTCACGGTGGCGGCGGGGTACTGCTGGAGCACCGCGAACAGCTGGCCCTCGGGCGTGGTCTCGTCGCCCAGCCGACCACGCTCCTGAAGCGTCATCGCCGTACCGCCGAAGATCGCGAACCAGCAGAGGCTGACCGTGCTGGGCACGAGGATGACTCCGCCCACGAACTGGCGGATCGTCCGGCCCCGGCTGATGCGGGCGATGAACATGCCGACGAAAGGCGTCCAGGAGATCCACCAGGCCCAGTAGAAGACCGTCCAGCTGCCGAGCCAGTCGGCGACCCCGGCACCGCTGGACGCCTCGGTCCGGCCGACCAGCTGCGGCAGTTCGCCGAAGTAGGTGGCGATCGAGGTGGGGAGGAGATCGAGCACGATGACGGTCGGTCCGGCGACGAACAGGAACACGGCGAGCAGCAGTGCCAGCACCATGTTGGTGTTGGACAGCCACTGGATGCCCTTCTCGATGCCGGACACCGCCGAGAGGACGAAGGCGAGCGTCAGCACCGCGATGATGGCGACGAGGAGCCCCGTGCTGACCTTCGCCATCCAGCCCAGTTCGCTGACCCCGCTGCCGATCTGGAGGGCGCCCAGTCCGAGGGACGCCGCCGAACCGAACAGCGTGGCGAAGATGGCCAGGATGTCGATGAGCCGGCCGCCCCATCCGTAGGCGTGCTTCCTGCCGATCAGCGGCTCGAAGACGGCGCTGACGGTCTGGCGGCGCCGGCGCCGGAAGGTGCTGTACGCGATGGCGAGCCCGACCACGGCGTAGATCGCCCACGGATGCAGCGTCCAGTGGAACAGGGTCGTGGCCATCGCGGTCTCCATGGCCTGGGCCGCGTCGGCGGGATCGGTACCCGGCGGGGGCTCGGTGAAGTGCGCCAGGGGCTCGCTGACCCCGTAGAACATCAGCCCGATGCCCATGCCCGCGCTGAACATCATCGCGATCCAGGAGACGGTGCGGAACTCGGGTTCCTCACCCTCCCTGCCGAGGGGGATGCGTCCGTAGCGACTCATCGCGAGCCAGAGCGCGAAGATCACGAAGCCGGAGGCGGCCAGGACGAACGCCCAGCCGCCGTTGTGGATGAGGCCCGCGAGCATGCCGCTGGAGACGCGCTCGAGGTCGTCGGTGGCGACGGAGCCCCAGACCACGAACGCGACCGTGAGGACGGCGGTGACCCCGAAAACGACCCGGTCCGTGACGTTGCCGTACCTCGTCACGTCCGGACGGCCGGGGACGTCCGTCACCGGTGGATCTCCCCGGTCGTCCGGCTGTTCTGCGTCATGCGACTCGTCGTGCGGCACTGAGGGCCCCTTTCGCGGGTAACCGGAGCCGGGCTTCGTTCTCCGTAGGCCCTCCTACCACATGCGACGCTGTTCATCCGGAATCAGCAGCGGATGATCGGGCTCCCGGTCGTGAGGCGGTAGGCGGCCCGTTCGTCGAGCAGCAGGGGGACGAGCGCCCGCAGCGACTGCCGCAGCGGTACCACGGCGCCGTCCGCGGTGGGCCCGGAGACCACTCCGTGCAGGGCGAGTTCGTCCCTGACCTCGGTGTACTGCGCGGTCGTGAGCCGGTAGCCGCACGGCGGGTCCTGGATGGTCTCGTCCGCGGTCGCGGGGTCGTTGTCGGCGCCGCCGGTCCACACCGGGCCGCGATCGGCGAACCCGGCGATCCGGGCCGCGGTGGTCGCCGCCTCGATCCTGCCGCGCCGCTCGCCGGCGAAGGCGAACGCGCCGTCCAGGGCGACGAGCTGGGAGGCGACACGCCGCCGGTTGTTCAGGGCGGGGTCCGCCTTCTCGGCTTCGGTGCGGGCGTCGACCCGGGTCTCGACGAGCAGGCCGACGGAGTGCTTCACCCCCGCCGTGTTCCGCAGGATGCGCTCCTGGCCGTCGCCGGCGACCTGCCGGACGGGCTCGCCGGTGACGGGATCGGTCCAGATGCCGTAGATGCCGCTGCTGAATCCCGCGCCGCCGGCGGCGGGGCGGACGTAGGTCTCGGAGAGGGTGCGGGCCTCCCGGTGCACATCGGGGGCCGTGTTGAGGTTGCGCGGCCACAGGGCGAGCAGGTCCTTGTCGTAGTAGCCGGGTGTGGCGCCGTATTCGTGCAGGTCGTAGATGATGTCGGGGCGGCGGTCGCGGATGACTGCGGCCAAGGAGCGGCCCTCGGCGGTCTTCAGCGCGATGTGGTCGCGATTGATGTCCACTCCGTCGGCGTTGCCACGGGTGTCGGCCGCGCGCCCGTCGGGGTTGGCGGTCGGGACGACGAGCACGGTCGTACGGTCCAGGAAGCGGCGGGTCCCCGCGTCCCCGGCCCTGGCCAGGTCGCGGACCGTGCTGAGACATGCCTCGCGGCCGGACGGCTCGTCGCCGTGCTGACTGCAGATGAGCAGCACGGTGTTCCCGGTGGGCCGGTCTCCGCCGATGCGCACCAGCCGGAGCGGGCGGCCCTGCCCGGTCCTGCCGATGGTGCTCAGCGACACACGATCGCTCGACCGGTCGACGGCCTCCAGGAACGCCCACTCCTCGGCCTGGGTGGTCCAGCGAGCACCACCGGAGGTCTCGAATCCGGTGCGCGGCACCTCGGCGTGCGCGGCGGCCGCCCGGACGGGGGCCGGTACGGCGACCGCGGCGGCGAGTGCGCAGGCCGCCGCGGCGAGGGTGCGGATACGACGGTGCATCAGTTGCTGCCTCCGGGAACGGGTCGGTCGGACGCGGAGCGCTCACTCGGTCGAGCCGGGCGCCGAGGGCCGGACGCGACCCGGTGGACCAGTGCCCGGGGCGCGTTCGATGTCGGCCAGGGGCGCGTGCCGCCGGTGACGGTGCCGTCCCGGCTTCTGCCGATCATCCCCACGCCCGTGGTGGTCCGGGGAGCGGCGGCGCGCCGGGGGCCGGTGCGGGCGGTGAAGGCGCGGGGGCGGCTGTCCAGCCGGTCGACGACGGCCTCGGCGGACTGGGGGCCGGAGCGGGCCTCCGGCGCAGTCGTCGGAGCGGCCGCCACCGGCGAGGTCGACGCCACGAGGGCGCAGCCGCGCGGCACGAAGCAGTCGACGCGGAACAGCGGGAAGGCGACCGGATGCCCGGGGACGCCGTGGGTCCTCCTCTCGCTTTCGTTGCCGCGCCCGCAACAGGAGCAATACGGGCCGGCGTCCACGGCGACGGGTATTTTCCGGCCATGCTGCGCCGGTTCCCGCGGTCGGACGACGCCGACGGCGAGGCGGTCGTTCCGGCCGCCCCCGTCACCGTCGCGCCGGATGTCGACATGGGCGCATTCCCGTGTCGCGCCGTCGCACCGGCAGAGGGTCCGGCCCTCCCGGGCCGCGGTGCCGTGTGCGTCGCTCCGCGGGACGAGGACGGGCGTCGGGGCGGCTGGGGCCGTCGCGGCGACGGTTCTGCCGGTGAGTCGGATGCGCGGCACACGTATCGGCATGGGCGGACGGTACTCCCGTCAACTGCCCTGCGACAGGGGGCAGTAGTGAGACGTCCGAGGACGGGAGCGACGAATGGGAGACCTTGCGTCAGGTCGGCCGAATGCCGATCGCGCGACGGAGGGCGCCATGGACATGCCGAGGCGTCGGACGCATGAATGGGTTTGAAAAGATCATCCACCCCTGATGTTGGGAGCATTCGTGCAGCGCAGAATTCTCGTCCCGGGCGCGATCGCGGCATCTCTCCTGCTGGCGATCCCGGCATCCGCCGCTGCCGGGGGCCCGGGGGATTCCTCCTCGGGACAGGGCGGGCCCGGGGCCCCGGGCATCGGCGACCCCTACTATCCGTCCAGCGGCAACGGCGGATACGACGTGGCGCATTACGACCTCCGGCTGAAGTACCAGCCGGCAACGGATCTCCTCGAGGGCACGGCGACGATTCTCGCCACCACCCGGCAGGACCTCTCCCGTTTCAACCTCGACTTCGGCCTGACGGTCAGTGAGGTGCGCGTGAACGGCCGCCAGGCGGCGTTCACCCGGAGCGGCGGCCAGGAACTGGAGATCACGCCGGCCGCACCGCTGGAGAAGAACCGCCCGGTCACGGTGGTCGTCAGGTACTCCGGAAAACCCTCGGAACTCAAGATCGACGGCTGGACCGCCTGGCACCGCACCCCGGACGGCGGAGTCGCCGCGCAGGAGCCCGCCTCGGCCGTGTGGTGGTTCCCCTCCAACGACCACCCGCTCGACAAGGCCACCTTCGACATCTCCGTCGCGGTTCCGGACGGCACCCAGGCGATCAGCAACGGCGTGCTGCGGTCCCGCTCGTCACGGCTCGGCTGGACCCGCTACAACTGGCGGTCCGACAAGCCGCAGGCCACGTATCTCGCCACGCTCGCCGTGGGGAAGTTCGACATCACCACGGACACGACCGCGAACGGGCTGCCGGTCCTCAACGCGTACAGCAAGGACCTCGGGGGCAACGCGGGTGCGGCGCGGGCCAGCGTCGAGCGGACCGCCGAGGTCGCGGAGTGGCTGGAGGGCGTCTTCGGGCCGTACCCGTTCAACGCGCTCGGCGGCTACGTACCGAACGTGCCCAGCGGGTACGCCCTGGAGACGCAGACCCGGCCGTTCTACAGCCCGCGGCAGTTCGCCAACGGCGCGAACGTCTCGGTCGTCGTGCACGAGCTGGCCCACCAGTGGTACGGGGACAGCGTCTCCGTGAAGGGCTGGAAGGACATCTGGGTCAACGAGGGCTTCGCCCGCTACAGCCAGTGGCTGTGGTCGGAGAAGGAGGGCGAGGGCACGGCACAGGAGCTGGCCGACTACGTCTACGCCCAGCACCCGGCCGACGACCCCTTCTGGACGGTGAAGCCGGGCGACCCGGGGCCGGACAAGCAGTTCGACATCGCCGTGTACGACCGCGGCGCGCTCGCCCTGCAGGCGCTGCGCAACACGATCGGCGACGAGGACTTCTTCGCGGTCCTCAAGGGCTGGCCGGCCGCGCACGCCGACGGCAACGCGAGCGTCGGCGACTTCGTGCAGTACGCCGAGGAGGTGTCCGGCACCCCGCTCGCGGACCTCTTCGCCACCTGGCTCTACGAGCCGTCCAGGCCGGCCGCACCCGCGGCGGCGACGAGCGGGACCACGAAGGCACCAGGCGTCGCACGGCCCGAGGCCCGGCCTGCGGAACCCAGGTCGTACCGGAGCATCGCCGCCACCGACACCGTGCACGACCACGGCCGCGCCCACGGCTGACTGCCCCGTGCATCAGGTGCCGCGGCCCCGCTCCGGGCCGCGGCACCTGCGGCTACGCTGGCCCCGCAGACCAGTGCCACCTGTACGGACACCGCCGGTGAGGAGCGTCCCGTGCCCGATCGGAGCAGTGGGCCCAGACCCACCCTGGAAGCCGTCGCCGCACGGGCCGGGGTCTCCCGGGCCACGGTGTCCCGCGTCGTCAACGGCGGGGCCGGAGTGCGCGCCCCGGTGGCCGACCGGGTGCGGGAAGCGGTCGCCGAGCTCGGCTACGTACCCAACCAGGCGGCCCGCAGCCTCGTCACCCGGCGGAGTGGCGCGGTCGCCGTGATCATCGCGGAGCCGGAGTTCCGGGTCTTCTCCGATCCCTTCTTCGAGCGTCAGGTGCGCGGCATCAGCCGTGAACTGAGCGCCAACGACTCGCAGTTGGTGCTTCTGTGGGTCGAGGGACCGGACGACCACGACCGGATAGCCCGCTATCTCGGTGGCGGCCACGTCGACGGCGCGCTCGCCTTCTCGCTCCACGAGAGCGACGAACTCCCCTCGGTGGTGCTGGGGTCGGGGGTGCCGGCGGTCTTCGGGGGGCGCCCCGGCGGGCCCGGCGCCGGCTCAGAGCACGCCGTGCCCTACGTCGACTGCGACAACCGGGGCGGCGCCCGAGCGGCGGTGCGCCATCTCGTCGGCCTCGGCCGTACCCGGATCGCCCATATCGCCGGCCCCCGGGACCAGACGTCGGCGCTCGACCGACTCCACGGCTACCGCGACGTGCTGCCGGACGCCGACCCGGGGCTTACCGCCCAGGGCGACTTCACCGCCCGCAGCGGGGAACTGGCGATGGCCGCGCTGCTCGGCCTGGGTGCGACGGCGCCGGACGCGGTGTTCGCCTCGAACGACCTGATGGCCTCGGGGGCGTTGAGGCTGTTGCGTGAGCGGGGGCTGCGGGTGCCGGAGGATGTCGCGCTCGTCGGCTTCGACGACATGGCGTCGGTGGCCGAGACCACCGATCCGCCGCTGACGACGGTCCGCCAGGACATCGAGGGCAACGGGCGGCTGATGGTACGGCTGCTGATGGAGCTGCTGGACGGGCGGGGCGCGGAGGCCGCTCCCCCGGCCTCGGTGATCACACCGACCACGCTGGTGCGGCGCGCCACGGCCTGAGCCGTCCCGCGGCCGCGAGGGCTCGGTCACCCGCCGGCGCGAGCGCCACGCCGCCCGGGTCGTCCGCGGAGGACCCGGCGCCGGCACGCTGTGTCCCGGCAGGACGCGATGCCGGGCGCGCCGTTCCGCCGCCGGCCGGGACGTGGTCCCCGTACGAGCGTCGCGCCTCCCGGCGGGGCGGGCCGGTGTCCGCCTCCCGGGCCCTGCACTCCCGACCGAGCGGCGCGCTCCGCCGCGGGGCCCAACCCAAAACCTGCGGCCCGGGTCCCGCCCCGCTATGACATCGGTCTGCCGGGGCCGACGACGCGGTACACCGACTCGCCGGGACGTGGCGCATCGCGCACCGACGCCGCGCGGCGTCCCACCGGGCGGCACGCCGTCGGCCGCCCCGGTGGGGCCGTCACCTCGCACGCCGCGTCGGCAGCCGGCCCTCGGCCCGGGCCAGGCGACGGGCCTGTCGGGCCTGCGGCAGATAGCGCAGCCGCTCCGGCAGCAGGGGCACGACGATCCTGACGGCCCGGCCGAAGCGGCGCAGCCGCCGCTCCTGTCCGGCGGTCCACGGCAGCCCGATCGCCTCGCGGGCGTCCGGCGGCATCAGCCCGACGGTGAGGAAGCGCCTCAGCCGGAGGAACCTGGGCAGGATCAGCGGCCAGGACAGGCGCAGCAGCAGTCTCAGCGGCAGGGGTCCGAAGGCGGGCGGCGGGAGCCTGCGGTCCATGGCGAGGAGCTCCCGGACGACGGCGGTGGCTTCGAGCTCGTCGGCGAGGACCCTGCGGTAGTAGGGCCAGAACTCCTCGACGGTGCCCGGCATGTAGCGGTCGCCGATGCCGAGCACCCGGCCGACGCTCAGCCACTCCTCGTAGAGCCGGCGCTCCTGGGCCTCGGTGAACGGACGGTACAGATAGCGGATCGCATGGTGGTGGACGGGAAAGCCGGTGGCGTGGACCCACGCGTAGTACTCGGGGGTGAGCGCGTGGTAGCGGCGGCCCCTGGTGTCGGTGCCCTGAATGCCCCGGTGCAGCCGGCGCAGACGGCGGCCCTCCTCCACGGCGGCGTCCCCGCCGTACACCCACAGCTGGAGCGAGCGCAGCGAGCGCTCTCCGCGGCCCCAGGGGTCGGTACGGAATACGGAGTGCTCATCGACGCCCGCGCCGACGGCCGGGTGCGCGACCTGCAGGGTGAGCGCGGCGGGGAGCATCAGCAGCCCGCGCACGTCGCCGACGAGGGTCCACAGGACACCGCCGGGCGGCGGGGGCAGTGGGTCCGGCCCGCCCGTGCCGTCCGTCTTCCGTGTCAGGGGTTCCCTCGGCCCGGTCATCGGAGTGCTCCCGGAGAACGGCGGGCGGGGTACGCCGCGCGCGCTCACACATCCAGTATGCGATTCACGGCCGGACGAGGGGCAGCGGGGGCCCGTCCGTCCCGGGAAGTCCCCTTGAAGGCTCCCGGGACGCGACTTGTCCGGAAACGTTCCCAGGAACGTGGAACTCCGGCAAGAAACCCGGCACCTGACGGTTACCCGAAGGTAACTGCCGCTGCTTTGATGTGCGCGCCGGTATCACCCCCCACCTCCACCCCCACCAGAAACGGGAGTTCCAGTGCCGCAATCCGTGCTCCGCCGTGCGTCCGGCGCAGCCCTCTCCACGGCGGTCGCCGCCGCCGCCCTGACGGTCGCCGCGCCGTCGGCATCCGCCTTCCCCGCCGGGCAGAGCGCCGCGGCGACGCCTTCGCTGAAGGTCCTGACGTACAACGTCTTCCTCTTCAGCAAGGCCCTCTACCCCAACTGGGGCCAGGACCATCGGGCCGCCGAGATCCCGAAGGCCCCGTACTTCCAGGGCAACGACGTCGTCGTGCTCCAGGAGGCGTTCGACAACTCCTCGTCCGACGCACTGCAGCGCAACGCCCGTGCCCAGTACCCGTACCAGACCCCCGTGCTGGGCCGCAGCAAGAGCGGCTGGGACGCGACGGGCGGCGCGTACTCGGCGACGGTGCCGGAGGACGGCGGTGTCACGGTCCTCAGCAAGTGGCCCGTCGTGCGCAAGGAGCAGTACGTCTACAAGGACGCCTGCGGCTCCGACTGGTGGTCCAACAAGGGCTTCGTGTACGCGGTCCTGGATGTGAACGGCAGCCGGGTGCATGTGGTGGGGACCCATGCGCAGTCGACCGACCCCGGCTGTGCGGCGGGCGAGGCGGCACGGATGCGCAGCCGTCAGTTCAAGGCGCTCGACGCGTTCCTCGACGCCAAGAACATCCCTGCCTCCGAGCAGGTCCTGGTGGCGGGCGACTTCAACGTCGACTCGCGCACGCCCGAGTACGCGACCATGCTGGCGGACGGCGGGCTCGCCGACGCGGACAGCCGCACGGGGCACCCGTACTCCTTCGACCCCCAGGACAACTCGATAGCGGCCGACCGCTATCCGGGCGAGCCGCGCGAGGACCTCGATCACGTCCTGCACCGGGCGGGGCACGTCCGCCCGGCCGGCTGGCGGAACGACGTGGTCAAGGAGCAGAGCGCACCCTGGACGGTGACCAGTTGGGGCACCGACTACACCTACACCAACCTCTCGGACCACTACCCGGTCGCCGCCTTCGGGCAGTAACCGGCAGGGCGTAACCGCGAGGCGGTTGCAGCTGGTCAGGGGCCGCTCTTCGGCAGTGGCTGCAGGCCTTTCCGGCTGTCATGGTGGTGTCCATGACGGGTCAGGAGCACAAGCACGGGCACGCGGAGGACCGCACGGCCGGCCACGCCGGCGGGCCGGCGGACGGCCGCGGACACACGCACGGGCACGGGCAGGGCCGGGGGCACGGCCGTGGGCACCACCATCACCATCACGGCGAGCGCATCGACGCGGCACTCGAAGGCTCGGCCGAAGGACTGCGCACACTCTGGTTCTCCTTCGCCGTCCTGACCGCGACCACCGCGGCCCAGGCGGTCATCGCGGCGCTGTCGGGGTCGGTCGCGCTGCTGGGCGACACCGTCCACAACGCGACCGACGCGCTCACCGCGCTGCCGCTCGCCCTGGCCTTCGTACTGGGCCGGCGCGCCGCGACCCGGCGCTACACCTACGGCTTCGGCCGTGCCGAGGACCTGGCGGGGGTCTTCGTCGTCCTGGTGATCGCGGCCTCCGCCGCCTTCGCCGGTTACGAGGCGGTCCGGCGGCTGCTGGACCCTCAGGACATCACCCACCTCCCGGCGGTCGCAGCGGCCGGGCTCGTGGGGTTCGCGGGCAACGAGTGGGTGGCGAGGGCCCGCATCCGTACGGGGCGCCGCATCGGCTCCGCCGCGCTCGTCGCGGACGGACTGCACGCCCGCACCGACGGGTTCACCTCCCTCGCCGTGCTGCTCGGCGCCGGCGGCGCGGCACTGGGCTGGCGGTACGCCGACCCCCTCGTCGGCCTCGTCATCACCGG
This sequence comes from Streptomyces sp. NPDC049887, assembly GCF_040656535.1. NCBI lineage: Bacteria > Bacillati > Actinomycetota > Actinomycetes > Kitasatosporales > Streptomycetaceae > Streptomyces > Streptomyces sp. NPDC049887. The sequence goes on from NZ_JBFAMM010000013.1 coordinate 181,597, forward strand.
GGCGATCCTCCTCGTACTGCGTGGCGCGGCTCGCGAGATCTGGCACCGTTTGATGGACGCCGTGGATCCGGCCCTGGTCGACACGGCCGAGCACGCACTCGCGCATGTGGAGGGCGTACGGGCCGTGGGGGCCGTGCGGATGCGGTGGATCGGGCACACGCTGCGCGCGGAGACGTCGGTCGAGGTCGACCCGGGGCTCACGGTCGTACAGGCCCACGCCGTGGCCGTCGCCGCCGAACACGCCCTGCTCCACGCGGTACCCCGGCTGGCGGGTGCGACCGTGCACATCGACCACGCGGACACGGCAGGCCAGGACCCGCACGCCGCGCTGGACCACCACTTCGCCCGCTGAGCGCCCGGCTCGGCCCCGTGTGCGCCCCTCTCGGGTGCATGCCCCCGTCACGTGACCGCTCCACCCCGGTGACCGCCGGTCCCGGTGACTGCCCGACGCCGGTGTTGCGGCGCCCGTGCCTCACCCGGCGGCCACCCGCCCCTACCGGTACCAGGCGGCGGCGCTCCAGGCGTACAGCCCGATGGTCGCGGCCACGCAGACGATGACCACCCAGGAGCCCAGGCCCGTGCGCCGTCCGGTGCGCGGAGTCCGCTCACGACCGGCGCGCGCGGACCGGGCCGGGCGGACCGGCCGCGGAGATCCCCCGGAGCGCACGGAGAATCGCCTGGTCCGCGCCGTGGGCGCGAGGGCCGGGGCGATCACGTGCGGCGAAGGGTCCGCGGCGGCCTCGGCGAGCAGCCGGCGGCAGACGGCGGCCAGTTCGGCCGTACCGGCCTTGACGTGCATCACCGCCTCCGAGCGCGCGGGTGCCGTCGTACCGCCGTCGAGTATGCGTCCGGCGCGCAGGAGGATCTCGTCCCGGCCACCGCTCGGCGCGAGGCTGATCCAGCGCCGCACGTGCTCGCCCCGGATGACCACGCCTCCCGCGCGATCCCGGTACACGGTGTGCTCGCGCCACAGGACGTCTGCCAACTCCGCAGCGGTCTCCCTCAGTTGCGCACTCACGCTCTCCCCCGCTCTGCCGTGCGCCGCTCGAACAAGCACCGCACTCTAGCGTCAGGCGCGGACCGGCCCGCGCGCGGGCCCCCGCCGTGGTCGTACACCCGTCACCGGTATGGCCTGCTCGACGAGCCGGGCCGGCACCAGTGGCTCCCCCGGGGCAGGTGCCGCCCGCCGGCCCGCAGCCGGCCCGCAGCCGATCCGCGGCACAGGACGCGGGCTCCGGCTCCGGGGGGCTTTCGCGACGGCCTCGCCCAGCGCCGTGTCGACGGCCTCGTACCGCACGGGCACCCCCTTGCTGCCCTTGCTCATTCCCCACCGGCGCACCATGTTTGCCACCCATACGGTCGGCCCGACACTGACGGACCGGACCATGCCGATGCCGCAGTCGTTGCGGGCCGCCCCCGGTGCCGGCGCCCGTCCCGGGTTTCACAACTCTGGTGAGACAGCAATACTGTTGCACTGGACCGGCGCACGCAGGGAGCGAGGAAGACGATGGCGACCGAAACCGAGGGGCCGACGCTGACCGTCGACGAGCTGGCCGCCCGCGCGGGCGTCACCGTCCGCACCATCCGGTTCTACGGCACCCGCGGTCTGCTGCCGCCGCCGCAGATCGGCCCGCGCCGCGTCGGCCACTACGGCGCGGAGCACCTCTCCCGACTTGCCCTGATCGAGGAACTGCAGCACCAGGGAATGACGCTCGCGGCCATCGAACGCTACCTGGAGCAGCTGCCGCCGGGGCTGAGCGCGCAGGATCTGGCGATCCACCGGGCCCTGGTGGCCTCCTGGGCGCCCGAGTCCGCCGAGGAGACCGGGCTGGAGGAGCTGGTGCGCCGGGCCGGGCGGCCGCTGTCGGAGCAGGACGTCGAGCGGCTCGCGGCCATGGGCGTGCTGGACCGCACCGCCGCGCCGGACGTGTTCCGGCTCGACGGCGGGCTGCTCAGGCTCGGCGTCGAACTGCTCGACGTCCCCATCGCCCACGAGACGATCCTGGCCTCCCGCACGGTCCTGCTGGAGCACGCCCGCGCCGCCGCCCAGGAGCTGACCAGGCTGTTCCGGGACGAGGTGTGGGGCCCCTACCGCGAGCGCGAGTCCGATCCGGACCATGTCGCCGCGATGAAGTCCCTCTCGGCCCATATGCAGCCGATGGTGATCCAGGCCCTGGTGACGGCCTTCCAGCGGTCGCTGCGGGAGGAACTGCGGGCGGCGTTCGGGACCGGCGCGGACACGCCCACGGCCGGGCCCGAGTAGGGCCGGGAACCGGGCGGGCCCGAGTAGGGCCGGGAAACGGGCGGACCCGAGTAGGCCGGGAACCGGGCGAGGGCTTCCTCGGGCGGGCACCCTGGCACACCCGATGCGAGGGACCGGCGAGGCGGTACTGCGCGACGCCTGCCGCTCGATGGGGCGGGCGGTGGCGACCGGGGCGCCGGGAGCCGCCCGCGCCGTGACCGCTCGCCGTGCACGTCCGCCCCGGGGGCCGACCACGAGAGCCGACGATGTGCCGCACCGGCGCCCCGGTGGAGCCGGTCCGAGGCAACTGCCGTCCCGGCTCTCGCCATGTCGCGCCGCACCTCACTCGGGTGACGGGGTGCCGACGATCTTCCTCGTCGCGTCCGCCAGTTCTTCGCTCTGGGGTCGCACGGCATCGGTGAGCTCGCGACGCTCCTCCGCCGGTGTCTTCGGGTTCTCGATCCTCGCGAGGGTCCGGGTCAGTGGCTGCACGGCCCTGGTGAGCTCCTCGCGTTGCTCCGGCGACGTCCCGGGGTCCTCGATCAGCCGCAGCGTGACGGTCAGCTGCAGCACGCTCGCCGCGTACGCCGTCCGCTGACCCGGCGGCGTCTTCTCGATGATCCGCAACGAACTCGTCAACGGCCGCACCACACTCAGCAGCGCCGCGCGCTCCTTCGGCGACGTCCCGGGGTCCTCGATCAGCCGCAGCGTGGCGGTCAACTGCCGGGCACACGCCGCATACGCCGTCCGCTGACCCGGCGGCGTCTTCTCGATGATCCGCAACGAACTCGTCAACGGCCGCACCACACTCAGCAGCGCCGCGCGCTCCTTCGGCCGT
>NZ_JBFAMM010000013.1:184769-203993 GCF_040656535.1 Streptomyces sp. NPDC049887
CGGCGACGTCCCGGGGTCCTCGATCAGCCGCAGCGTGAGGGTCAACTGCCGCACGCTCTGGGCGAGCACGGCCCGATCCTGCACCGGCGTCCTCGGGTCCTCCACCATCCGCAGTGTCGACGGCAACTGGTCGACGGCCTCTCCCAGCTCCGGGGGAACGTCCTGCCGCTTCGTCAGCTCGGCCACGTCATCCTTGAGTTGCGGTGTCAGCCGCCGCAGTTCTTCCCTCTGTTGCGCCGGGTCCTCGGTGTCCTGCGTGGGCTCCTGCGGCGGGGGCGTCGGCTGGTCCTGCGGCGGACGAGGAGACTGGTCCTGGGGCGGGGGTGTCTGCCGGTCAGGCGGGGGCTCGGGAGGCGGAGGCGGGGGCTCGGGAGGCGGAGGCGGAGGCTCAGGTGGCGGTGGCGGGGGCTCAGGTGGCGGAGGCGGAGGCTCAGGTGGCGGAGGCGGAGGCTCAGGCTGAGCCCGCGCCTCGGCCGCCCCCTGGGAAAGGGCGGGGGACGCCGTCGCAGCGCCGGCCACGCCCGCCGGTACGGCGAGCACCGTGGCCAGACAGGATGCTCCGACGAGGCGGCGGATGCGTCGGCGGGCGGTTTCGGCCATCACGGCTCCAAGTGCGCTTCGACCTGCGCGGAGCGGCCTGCCAGGGGCCGGGGATCGTACCGGCAGCACCGGAGCTCCCGGCTCAACGGTGCACAGGCGGCATACGTGCCAGTCTTCGCCGGGCATCCGCGATCCGCAACTCCGCGCACCATGCGCGGTCCCGAACCCGGTGGTACGACGCCCGGCCGCAGTCGCGCACGGCGCCGGCCGGACCTCGTGCCGTAACCCCCGCACGAGTGCGCGACCGGCCGCCGCGTCGCCGGCGGCATCCGCCCACGCGCCCCGGTCCGGCCGCGCCTCACCCGCCCGCACCCGGCCGGACCGGGAGCCCGGACCGGCCGGGAGCCGCAGCGGTTGTCACGCGTCGGCGAAGACCTCGCCCCGCGCCGCCTTCTCCACCAGCAGCGCAGGCGGTTCGAAGCGCTCGCCGTACGCCTGCGCCAGCTCGCGCGCCCGGGCGACGAAACCGGGCAGGCCGTCGCCCACCCCGTCTCGGCCCTCGTAGCCGTTGATGTACTGCAGGACGCCGCCCGTCCACGCGGGGAAGCCGATGCCCATGATGGACCCGATGTTGGCGTCGGCCACGGACGTCAGCACGCCCTCCTCCAGGCAACGGACGGTGTCCAGCGCCTCGGAGAACAGCATGCGCTCCTTCATGTCCTCGAACGGGACGTGCGCGCCGGGCTTCGCGAAGTGCTCGCGCAGTCCCGGCCACAGCCCGGCACGCTTGCCGTCCACGTAGTCGTAGAAGCCCGCGCCGCCGCTGCGGCCCGTGCGCCCGAAGTCGTCGACCAGCCGGTCGATGACCGCGTCCGCCGGGTGCGGGGTCCACGTACCGCCGGCCTCCTCCACGGCCCGCCGCGTCTCGCCCCGGATCCTGCGCGGGAGGGTGAGCGTGAGTTCGTCCATCAGCGAGAGGACCTTCGCCGGGTACCCGGCCTGGGCCGCGGCCTGCTCGACCGACGCGGGCTCGACGCCCTCGCCGACCATCGCCACGCCCTCGTTGATGAACTGCCCGATCACGCGCGAGGTGAAGAACCCGCGGGAGTCGTTCACGACGATCGGGGTCTTGTTGATCTGGCGGACCAGGTCGAAGGCGCGTGCCAGCGCCTCCTCACCGGTGCGCTCACCCTTGATGATCTCGACCAGCGGCATCTTGTCCACGGGCGAGAAGAAGTGCAGACCGATGAAGTCGACGGGACGCTCGACTCCCTCGGCGAGCAGCGTGATCGGCAGGGTCGAGGTGTTGGAGCACAGCAGCGCGTCCGGCTCGACCACGTGCTGGATCTCCTGGAACACCTTGTGCTTGAGCGCCGGGTCCTCGAAGACGGCCTCGATGACGGCGTCGCAGCCCGCGAGGTCCGCGGGGTCCGCCGTCGGAGTGATCCGGGCGAGCAGTTCGGCGCGCTTGGCCTCGGTCGTGCGACCCCGGCTCAGCGCCTTGTCCAGCAGTTTCTCGGAGTACGCCTTGCCCCGTTCGGCTGCGTCGGCGTTGACGTCCTTGAGGACCACCTCGATACCGGCCCGGGCGCAGGAGTACGCGATGCCCGCGCCCATCATCCCGGCACCGAGGACGGCGACCTTGCGGACCTTGCGCCGCTCGATGCCCTTGGGGCGGTTCGCGCCGGAGTTCACCGCCTGGAGGTCGAAGAAGAACGCCTGGATCATGTTCTTGGCGGTCTGGCCGGTGAGCAGCTCGGTGAAGTACCGCGCCTCGATGACCTGGGCGGTCTCGAAGTCCACCTGCGAGCCCTCGACCGCGGCCGCGAGGATGTTGCGCGGCGCCGGGAACGGCGCGCCGTTCAGCTGCTTCTTGAGGTTGGCGGGGAAGGCGGGCAGATTCGCGGCGAACTTCGGGTTCGACGGCGTGCCGCCGGGGATCCGGTAGCCCTTGACGTCCCAGGGCTGCCGGGACTCGGGATGGGCCTCGATGAAGGCGTGCGCCTTGGCCAGCATCTCCTCGGGCGTGGCGGCCACTTCGTGGACGAGGCCGTTCTCGAGCGCGCGCTGCGGGGAGTACTGGGTGCCCTGCAGGAGGACCTTGAGCAGAGCGTCGGCGATGCCCATGAGCCGCACGGTGCGGGTGACGCCGCCGCCGGCGGGCAGCAGTCCGAGCGTGACCTCCGGCAGGCCGATCTTGGAGCCGGGGGCGTCGAGGGCGATGCGGTGGTGGCAGGCGAGGGCGATCTCGTAACCGCCGCCGAGCGCGGCGCCGTTGATGGCGGCGACGACGGGCTTGCCCAGGGTCTCGATGCGGCGCAGCGCACGCTTGATGCCCATGCCCATGTCGAACGCCTGCTGGGCGTGTTCGGGGCCGACCTTGATCATGTCCTTGAGGTCGCCGCCCGCGAAGAAGGTCTTCTTCGCGGAGGTGAGGACGATGCCGCGGATGGAGTCCTTCTCGGCCTCGGCGCGATCGGCGATCGCGGCGATCGATGCGCGGAAGGCCTGGTTCATGGTGTTGGCGGACTGGTCCGGGTCGTCCAGGACGAGGGTGACGATCCCGGTCTCGTCCTGCTCCCAGCGGATGGTGGTGCTCGTCGGCGTTGCGGTCATTGCTGCTTCTCCGTACGGGGGAAGGGGCGGGAGGGACGAGGGGTCAGATGCGTTCGACGATCGTGGCGATGCCCATGCCGCCGCCGACGCAGAGGGTGGCGAGGCCGTACCGCTTGTCCTGGCGCTCCAGTTCGTCGATGAGGCTGCCGAGGATCATCGCGCCGGTGGCGCCGAGCGGGTGGCCCAGCGCGATGGCTCCGCCGTTGACGTTGACCTTGTCGAGGGAGAGCCCCATGTCCTTCACGAAGCGCAGGACGACGGCGGCGAACGCCTCGTTGATCTCGACCAGGTCGATGTCGTCGATCGTCAGCCCGGCCCTGACGAGTGCCTTGCGGGTGGCGGGCGCGGGACCGGTGAGCATGATGGTGGGCTCGGATCCGGAGACCGCGGCGGAGACGATCCGGGCACGGGGCCGGAGGCCGTACCGCTCGCCGACCTCCTTGGAGCCGACGGCCACGAGCGAGGCCCCGTCGACGATGCCCGAGGAGTTGCCCGCGTGGTGGACGTGGTCGATCTTCTCCACCCAGTGGTACGTCTGGAGCGCGACGGCGTCGAAGCCGCCCATGTCCCCGATTCCCGCGAACGAGGGCTTGAGTGCTGCCAGGGAGTCCGCGGTGGTGCCGGGACGCATGTGCTCGTCGTGGTCGAGGACGACGAGACCGTTGCGGTCCTTCACCGGGACGACGGAGCGGTCGAAGCGGCCGTCCTTCCAGGCTGCCGCCGCACGCTCCTGGGACAGGGCCGCGTACTCGTCCACGTCCCGCCGGGAGAAGCCCTCGATGGTGGCGATCAGGTCGGCGCCGATGCCCTGCGGCACGAAGTGGGTGTCGAAGTTGGTCATCGGGTCGGCGAACCAGGCGCCGCCGTCGGACGCCATCGGCACGCGCGACATCGACTCGACGCCGCCCGCCAGCACCAGGTCCTCCCAGCCCGAGCGGACCTTCATCGCCGCCATGTTGACGGCCTCCAGGCCCGAGGCGCAGAAGCGGTTCTCCTGGACACCGGCGACGGTGTCGGGCAGTCCGGCGGCGATGGCGGAGATCCGGGCGATGTCCGAGCCCTGGTCACCGACCGGGCCCACGACGCCGAGCACGATGTCGTCGATCGCGGCGGGGTCGAGCCCCGGGAAGCGGGAGCGGATCTCGTGGATCAGGCCGACGACGAGGTCGATCGGCTTGGTGCCGTGCAGGGCGCCGTTGGCCTTGCCGCGGCCGCGCGGGGTGCGGATCGCGTCGTACACGTACGCTTCGGTACTCACAACAGAGCCTTTCGCATCATGGGTGAGGGTCGAGGGGTGAGGCAGCGGGAGGTCCGGGGGCGGACGGCGGGCGGCCGTTGCCCGGGACGGCCCGGGAGGGAACGTCCGCCGGCCGGTCGGGAGAGCGGCCGGTCAGGAGAGCAGTGCGCGGCCGACGATCTCCTTCATGATCTCGGTGGTGCCACCGTAGATCGTCTGGATCCGACCGTCCGTGAAGGCCCTGGCCACCCGGTACTCGGTCATGTAGCCGTAGCCGCCGTGCAGCTGCAGACAGCGGTCGGCGACCCGCTTCTGCAGCTCCGTCGCCCACCATTTGGCCATCGACGCGTGCACAGCGTCGAGCTGCCCGTCGGAGTGGTCGGCGATGCAGCGGTCGAGGAACGTCCGGGTGACGGCGCACTCGGTGGCCATCTCGGCTATCTCGAAGCGGACGTGCTGGAGCTTCGCCAGCGGACGGCCGAACGCCTCGCGCTCCTTCACGTACCGCGTCGTGATCTCCAGCAGGTACTCGGCCGCGGCGATGCCGGCGACCGCGATGTTCAGCCGCTCCTGGGCCAGGTTGGTCATCAGGTGGGCGAAAGCGCCGTTGAGCTGCCCGAGGAGGTTCTGCTTCGGGACCCGCACGTCGTCGAAGAACAGCTCCGCCGTGTCCTGCGCCTTCTGGCCGATCTTGTCGAGGTTGCGGCCGCGTTCGAAGCCCTCCGTGCCCCGCTCGACGACCAGCAGCGAGAGCCCCTTGGCACCCCCCTCGGGCGTGGTCCTTGCGACGACGACCACCAGGTCGGCGAGGATGCCGTTGGAGATGAACGTCTTTGACCCGTTGAGCAGCCAGTGGTCACCGCGGTCCTCGGCGGTGGTGCGGATGCCCTGGAGGTCGGAGCCGGCGCCGGGCTCGGTCATCGCGATGGCGGTGATGATCTCGCCACTGCAGAATCCGGGCAGCCAGCGCCGCTTCTGCTCCTCGGTCGCGAGGGAGGTGAGGTAGGGGCCGATGATGTCATTGTGCAGCCCGATCGCGAGGCCCGGGGCCCCGGCCCGGGTGAACTCCTCGGCGAGTACGGCGCTGTAGCGGAAGTCGGTGTTCCCCCCGCCGCCGTACTCCTCGGGAACGGCCAGTCCCAGCAGGCCCTGGCGGCCGGCCGCCAGCCAGGCGTCGCGCGAGACGATGCCGTCCTTCTCCCACTGGTCGTAGTGGGGCAGCACCTCCTTGCCGATGAAGGTGCGCACGGTCTCCCGGAACGCGTCGTGCTCGGCGTCGAAGATCTGTCGTTTCATGCCTGGAGCCCCTTCGAGCCGGCTGCGGTCGGGTCGGGTCGGGTCACGTCGGCGCCCAGGATGCCGGGAACGCCCCAGTCACGGGCGATCTCCTCGGTGTCGGCGCCGGGCTGGGCGGGTGGGCGGCGGACGGCGCCCGGAGTGACGGAGAAGCGGGGGGCCGGGGCCGGCTGGGTGATCCCGCCGTCGTCGGTGAAGGTTCCGCGCGCCACCAGGTGCGGGTGTCCTGGAGCCTCGCGCAGCGAGAGCACCGGCGCCACGCAGGCGTCCGAGCCCTCGAAGACCGCGGTCCACTCGTCCCGCGTCCTCGTCCGGAAGCGCTCGGCGACGGCTGCCCGGAGTTCTCCCCAGCGCGCGTAGTCCTTGCGGGCGGGAGCCTGGCCCTCGATGCCCAGCAGCCTGATGAACTCGTCGTAGAACTGCTGCTCGAGCGCCCCGACCGCCATGTACCGGCCGTCGGCGGTCTCGTAGTTGCCGTAGAAGGGGCAGCCGCCGTCGAGGAGGTTCGCACCCCGGCGGTCCTGCCAGCCGCCCGCGGCCATCATCCCGTGGATCATCGTGGCGAGGTGCGCGGCGCCGTCGACGATCGCCGCGTCCACGACCTGGCCGGTGCCGCCGGGGGTGCGGGCGTGCCGCAGTGCGGCCAGGACGCCGATGACGAGGTACAGCGAGCCGCCCGCGTAGTCGCCGACGAGGTTCGCGGGGACCGCGGGCGCCTCGTCCGCCTTCCCGATCATGCCCAGGGTGCCGGTGATCGCGATGTAGGCGATGTCGTGGCCGGCGCGCTGGGCGAGCGGTCCCTCCTGGCCCCAGCCGGTCATCCGGCCGTAGACCAGCCGGGGATTGCGTGCGTGGCATTCCTCGGGCCCGACCCCGAGCCGCTCGGCCACCCCGGGGCGGTAGCCCTCGATGAGCACGTCCGCGCGCTCGACGAGGTCGAGGACCCGCTCGGCGCCTCCCTCGGCCTTGAGGTCGATGAGTACGGACCGCTTGTTCCGGTTCGTGAGGTCGTGGGCGGGGTCGATCGCGAGCCCCGAGCCGCCGGGCCGGTCGACGCGTACGACGTCGGCACCCAGGTCGGCGAGCAGCATGGCGGCGAACGGACCGGGCCCGATGCCGGCCAGTTCGACCACGCGCACACCGGCCAGCGGGCCGCCCGGCGGGCCGTTCCCTGTCGCTGCCATGAAGCCCCCAGCACTATGACACAACTGATGTAACATCAGTGATGTTAAGAACGCGTTCCACTCCGCACAAGCCCCTGAGGCGAGCAAGCGCTTGGTCGTCCTCCGTCGGCGATAGGGTCCGTCGTCGGATCCAAGGATCGGAGACTCCATGCGTATACCCCGCCGCGTCCGTGCCTCAGCGCTCGTCGCACTTCCGGCGGCACTCCTGGTCGCGTGCTCCTCCGCCGGCGGCGGCCCGCCGGAGACCGGGGGAAGCCCCACGGCAGGTGCCGGAGCGGCCGCGGCCGTCACGGAGGCCACGCCGCAACCCTCCGCGACGGCGGCGCCCGAGGACACCACACCCCCGTCGGCCTGGGCCACACCGCCGCCCGAGAAGGTCCGTGACGCCTTCGCAGGTCTCCAGGCCACGCTCAACGACGGCTGCACGACGGAGGGGCAGTGCGCGTACTTCCTCGGCCGTGTCCACGACGAACTGGAACGGCTCGACCGGGCCATGAAGGCCGACCCCAAGGGCCCCGGCCATTTCCCGGAGCCGATCGAATGGATCGCCGGTCTCCGCGCGGCGATCGGCACCGACCGCTCGTACGCGAACCTCAAGGCCCACCAGGACGAACTGGTGGGGACCCGCGACCGGATCAACACCTGGATGCAGGACCACCCGGACGACTACCGCTGACGCGGTACCCCGTCGGGTCGCTGCTCCGCCTTCGGGCCGGCCGGGGACTCGATCCGGGGACGGGCTCCCGGACGTGCGTGAGCTCGCGCGGGCCGTGGCCCCCGGCGCCGCCCGCGCCGGGGCCGGCGTCACCCTCACTCCCAGGGACGGCTGCCGTCGGTGACACCCATGAAGACGAAGTCTTCATGTTCACCTTGACGACCGTGTCTCGCGGGGGACTCCTCCCCCGCCCCCCGGGGCAGGCCCAGGGCAAAGGACCGCACCTTCTCCCATTTCGCCGGGGCGCTTCCCGGTGGTGCCGTCATCCCGTGCTCCCGGTGGAGCGCGTCGTTCGGTCTCACGCTAGCCTCGGCCGGCGACGAACGGCGCGGGACAGGACCCACAACGGGGTGGAGGGCCAGTGAACAGGCAGAGCGGGCCGGAGCGGCCGTACGACATCGTGCTCTTCGGCGCGACCGGATTCGTCGGCACCCTCACCGCGGAGTACCTGGCCGCACACGCCCCCGAGGGGTGCCGCTGGGCCGTGGCCGGTCGCAGCGAGGCGCGGCTGGCGCGGTTGCGTGAACGGCTCACGGCGATCAACCCGGCCTGCGCCGGACTGCCGCTCCTCGTCGCGGACGCCGACGACCCGGACTCGCTGCGCGCGCTCGCCGAGTCCACGCGCGTAGTGGCGACGACGGTCGGCCCCTACGTCTGGTACGGCGAGCCGCTGGTGGCCGCCTGCGCGGACGCCGGGACGGACTACGCCGACCTCACCGGTGAGCCGGAGTTCGTCGACTCCGTATACGTACGGCACGACGCACGGGCCCGTGAGACGGGTGCCCGGCTGGTGCACGCCTGCGGCTTCGACTCGGTGCCGCACGATCTGGGCGTCTACTTCACGGTTCGGCAGCTGCCGCAGGACGTGCCGCTGCGCGTCGACGGCTTCGTCCGGGCCGGCGGGATCTTCTCCGGCGGGACGTTCGCCTCCGCGCTCACGGCGATGGGCCGGCAGCGGCAGGCCGCGCGCGCGGCCCGGGAGCGCAGGCTCCATGAGCCGCGGCTCATGGGCCGCCGCGCCAGGGCACCGCTCGGGGCGCCCCGCTTCAGCAGGGAGACCGGGGCCTGGGCGCTCCCGCTGCCGACGCTCGACCCCGGGATCGTGGCGCGCTCCGCCGCGGGCCTGGAGCGGTACGGTCCCGACTTCCGGTACCGGCACTACGCCTCGGTCAGAACGCTCCCGATGGCCCTCGGCGGCCCCGTCGCGCTCGGCGCCCTCGCCGCGCTCGCCCAGGCAGGGCCCGCCCGCGAGTGGCTGATGCACCGTTACGAGCCCGGCCGCGGACCCAGCGCCGAACAGCGCGAGCGCAGCTGGTTCCGGGTCCGATTCGTCGGCGAGGGCGGCGGCCGCCGGGTCTTCACGGAGGTCTCGGGCGGGGACCCCGGCTACGGCGAGACGGCGAAGATGCTCGCGGAGTCGGCGCTCAGCCTCGCCCTGGACGAACTCCCCGCCACCGCGGGTCAGGTCACCACGGCCGTCGCGATGGGCGACGCCCTGCTGGCCCGGCTGCGGGCCGCGGGCATCGTCTTCCGGGTCGCGGACGCGCGCTGAGCACGGCTCCGTACGCGTTCCGGCCGACGCGCTGAGCCTCGGCCTCTCGGGTAGCGTTGTTGAACGACGTGCTCTTTCCGGTCGCCCTCCGCTGCCGACCTCTCCGTCGCCCTCCCCGTGCGTCCACTTCCGGTTCCGCGGCGTGACACGTCTCCGGCCGGACGTCCGGAACTCCACTCGATCCCGCGGTTCCGGACGAGTGACGAGCTTCGAAAGGAACGCACCATGCCCTTCGCCAACGCCAAGGACGGCACAGAGATCTACTTCAAGGACTGGGGATCGGGCCGGCCCGTCGTCTTCTCCCACGGCTGGCCGCTCATCGCCGACGCCTGGGACCCCCAGCTGAAACTCATGGTGGACAACGGGTTCCGGGGCGTGGCCCACGACCGGCGCGGCGGCGGGCGCTCCGGCCAGCCCTGGGACGGCAACGACCTCGACACGTACGCCGACGACCTGGCAGCGGTCATCGAGGCCCTCGACCTCAGGGACGTCGTCCTGGTGGGGCACTCGACGGGCGGCGGCGAGGTCACGCGGTACATGGGGCGGCACGGCACCGGCCGCGTCGCCAAGGCCGTGCTCCTCGGCGCGATACCCCCGCTGATGCTCAAGACGGAAGCAAACCCCGAGGGCCTGCCGATCGAGGTCTTCGACGGGATCCGGGAAGGCGTCCTCACGGACCGCTCGCAGTACTACAAGGACCTCAGCGCACCCTTCTACGGGGCCAACCGCGAGGGATCGACCGTCAGCCAGGGCACTCGCGACGAGTTCTGGCTGTGGTCGATGACGGTCGGCATCAAGGGCGCGCACGACTGCATCAAGGCGTTCTCCGAGACCGACCTCACCGAGGACCTCAAGAAGATCGACGTCCCCACCCTGATCGTCCACGGGGACGACGACCAGATCGTGCCGATCGTGGCCGCCGGGGACAAGTCCTCGCAACTCGTCAAGGGCGCGGTCTACAAGATCTACCCGGGCGCTCCCCACGGCCTGTCCATGGTCCCCGAGTTCGCCGGGCAGTTCGACGCCGACCTCCTCGAATTCGTGCGCGGCTGAGGCGTGTTGCTGGCCAATGCCGAGACCGGAGACGTGAGGCTCCGGGAGCCGCGGCCGGGCGTGGCCGGTCAGCCTGCGCGCGTCAGCCGGCGGCCGTCGCCTCGCGCAGGGCCCTGCGGCACAGGGCGTCGGCGCGGCGGGTGGACTCGGGGATGCGGAAGTCCGGGGAGAGCGCGAGGGTGTGGGCGCAGGCGTTGTCGAGCGAGACGCGGTGGCCGACCGAGACGAAGACCGGTTTGACCCCGCTCTGCGTGCGCAGCGCCCGCCCCACCACCTCGCCGTCGTCCGCCAGCAGTGGCGAGGCGTCTCCGCGCCGTCCGCCCGGCGGGGTGTAGGTGAACGTGAACGGGTTCTTGGCGACGCCGATCACCGGCAGGCCGGTCAGCACGCCGAGATGGCTGGCCAGTCCGAAGCGGCGGGGGTGGGCGAGGCCGTAACCGTCGCAGACGACCAGCCCTGGTCCGTGCTTCAGCGATTCCAGTGCGGCGAGCACCGCCGGGATCTCACGGAAGGCGAGGAGCCCCGGGACGTAGGGGAAGGCGACCCGGCCGGCCGCCGTGCTCTCCTCGACGACGCCGAGGGTGGCGGCGTCGAGGACGACGGCGGCGGCGACGACCACGTCGTGCTCGTCGTCGTAGGCCACGTCGACCCCGGTGACGAGGCCGGTGCCCGGTGGCGGCCCGGGTTCGTCCAGGACGACGCGGGTCCTGAGCTCGTCCTGCACGGCTCGGGCCTCGGCCTCGTCGGCGGGTGTCCGGATGAGGGTCATGGTGACTCCCAGCCTAAGGGCTGTCCCGTCGTCCCCAGCGGGCGCACGAGCCGGCCAAGGCACCTCGCGGCGTTGTCGGATCGCCCGAGTACGCCCGGTACGAGGGCGCCCCTCCGCCCTGCGGTGCACCCCGTCCGACGCCGCGCGCCGGTCCGCCGGTCCGCCGGTGATGACGGGACAGCCCTTGGACATGCGGCTAATCTGCCGATCATGTTCGCACTGGAATTGACCTACACGGCACCCCTCGAGCGCGTCGAGGAGCACCAGGACGCCCATGTGGCCTGGCTGGACGGCCTGTACGAGGAAGGCGTCCTGATCGCCTCCGGCCGCAAGAACCCGCGCGACGGCGGGGTGCTGATCGCGGTGGGCGTCGACCGCGAGCGGGCCGAGCGGATCGCGGCGTCCGACCCCTACACCACGGCGGGGGTGTGCGAGTACCGGATCACGGAGTTCATCGCGACGAAGACGGCGCCCGCACTGGAGCCCTACCGGGAGCGGCCCTCCACGTGACGGCGGGCGGGCCGGTACCGGGTGGCTTCCCGGTACCGGCCCGCGTCGCCCCGGGGCGGCGGGAGGGGCGACGGATGCGCGCTCACCACTCCAGCCGGGCCGCGCGTCCCTTCTCCCCCGCCGCCCAGCAGCCGAAGTCCGGTGTGCAGTCGACGGTGTCGAACGAGCCGTTGTCCACGGTGCGCCAGGTGCGGCCGGCGTCGGTGGTGAGGTCGGTGCCCGTGGGTCCGACGGCCAGGGCGGCCCTGCGGCTGTGCGGCAGCCAGGCCACCCCTGAGCGGTAGGCGGACGGCGGGGTGGCGGACGGCCGCCAGCTGCGGCCGCCGTCCCGCGTCAGGGCGCCCGACCGAGGGGACGCCTGGCCGGTGCGGTAGTCGCCGCCGACCGCGAGTCCGTGCGCGCGGTCCCGGAAGGCGAGCGCGAAGACGCCCCGGGCCGGGTCTCCGGCGGGGATCGTGGACTCGGCCGCGGTCCAGTGCAGCCCGCGGTCCGCGGAGTGCAGCACACGCGCGGTGGGGCCGCCGCCGGTCGCGAGCCAGACGTCCCTGGGCCCGGAGCTCACCAGGCACTGGCCGCTCGCCGCGAAGCCCGCCTCGCCCGGCTGGGCGTCCGGCATCCCTGCGCTCGGCAGCACCTTCCACGACCTGCCGCCGTCCCGGGTGGAGATGATGCGGTACTTGCCGTCGACGGGGTCGCTCATCGCCAGCCCGTGCCGGGGGTCGAAGAAGGTGATGCAGTCGTAGAACGCCTTCGGGTCGGCGTTGCGGAACGACTCCTCCCAGGTCGCTCCCCCGTCCTCGGTCCGAAGCACGCGCGAAGCCTCGCCCTCGCCGATGGCCAGCACGACGGCCCTGCGGGTGTCGAAGGCCTCGACGTCGCGGAACTCCAGTTCGTCCGCCCCCGGCGGTGAGACGTCCCGCCAGCTCCGGCCGCCGTCCGTGGTGCGGAGCACGGTGCCCTTCGAGCCCGCGAGCCAGGCCGTGGTGCGGCTGACCGCGGCGAGGCCGCGGAACCGGACGTCCGTCCCGGTCTGCTTGAGCTCCCAGTGCGGTGCCCGGTCCTCCGCGTGCCGCGCGTCCGCCTGCGCGGGCACCGGAACGGTCGCGCCCAGCACTGCGGCGAGCGCCATTACGCTCAACCCCGCGGACATCGTTCGTCTCGACTTCCCCTTGGGTCCCATGGCGCGCGAACGTAGCCGACGCCCGGCACCCGGTCCAGAGCGCCTTCCCGTACCGCGATCACCGTTACGGGCCCCAAGAGCCCTCCCCCGAGCGCCTTCTGACCGACCGTCGCGCAGACCTCGTGCCCGGC
The DNA here is from genome assembly GCF_040656535.1 of Streptomyces sp. NPDC049887. Lineage (NCBI taxonomy): Bacteria > Bacillati > Actinomycetota > Actinomycetes > Kitasatosporales > Streptomycetaceae > Streptomyces > Streptomyces sp. NPDC049887. Next base: position 197,553 of record NZ_JBFAMM010000013.1, read on the forward strand.
GGCGGCGATCGTCCGGGGAACGGCCCGTCGGGCCGGCCGCTTCTTCGCGAGGAGGCGTCCGTCTGCGGGAGGGGCAGGGGAACCCGCGGAAGACGGAGAACAAGAAAGGGCAAGGAGTCACCGGCTCCTTGCCACTCTCAACGTATAGCGCACACCGGGGCTTGCGGCAAGGCCCCGGTCGTACCGCAGAATCTGCGGCCGAAGCCGCAACCTGGGGAAATGAGACTTCTGTGATGGACGTGATCATTGCCGGCGCTGGACCGACCGGGCTGATGCTGGCCTGCGAACTGCGGTTGGCCGGGGTGCGAACGGTCGTCCTCGAGAAGCTGGCCGAGCCGACCGGCGCGTCCCGCGGACGCGGGCTGCACGTGCGCAGCGTCGAGGTGATGGCCCAACGCGGTCTGCTTGACCGGTTCCTCGCCGTCAGCGAGCGGTTCACGGTCGGCGGTCCCTTCGCCGGCGTGGCCGTGCCGTGGCCGGACCGGCTGGACACCATGCACCCCTACGGCCTCGCCACCCCGCAGACGGTCACCGAGCGCCTGCTGACCGAGCGAGCCCTCGAACTCGGTGCCGAGATCAGGCGCGGCCGCGAACTGGTCGGACTGGTCCAGGACGGGGACGGGGTGACCGTCGAGGCGGCCGACGGTACGCGGCTGCGCTCGCGCTACCTCGTCGGCTGCGACGGCGGCCGGAGCGTCGTGCGCAAACTGCTCGGCGTCGGGTTCCCCGGGGAGCCCGCCACGGTCGAGACGCTGCTGGGCGACATGGAACTGGCCGAGGACCGGACCGTGGTGGCCGCCGCCGTCGAGGAGGTCCGCAAGACCCACCTGCGGTTCGGCGTCATTCCCGACGTGGACGGGAAGGAAGGCGTGTACCGCGTCGTCGTGCCCGCCGACGGCGTGGCCGAGGACCGTACGGCGGGCCCCACCCTCGAGGAGTTCAGGAAACAGCTGCGGGCGTTCGCGGGCACCGACTTCGGCGCCCACTCGCCGCGCTGGCTGTCGCGGTTCGGTGACTCCACCCGCCAGGCCGAGCGCTACCGGGTCGGCCGGGTGCTGCTGGCCGGCGACGCGGCGCACATCCATCCGCCGACCGGCGGGCAGGGGCTCAATCTCGGCGTGCAGGACGCGTTCAACCTCGGCTGGAAGCTGGCCGCCGAGGTCAACGGCTGGGCACCGAAGGGGCTGTTGGACAGCTACCACGCCGAGCGGCACCCGGTGGGCGCCGCCGTGCTGGACAACACCCGCGCGCAGATCGCGCTGCTGGGCACGGACGCCGGTGCGACCGCGCTCAGGGGGCTGTTCTCGAGACTGATGGAGTTCGAGGAGGTGAACCGGTACCTGACCGAGATGATCACCGCGGTCGGAGTCCGCTACGACTTCGGCGAGGGCCATGGGCTGCTCGGCCGGCGACTGCCGGACGTGGAGCTGGAGCAGGGGCGGCTCTACGAGCTGATGCACGGTGGGCGGGGACTGCTGCTCGACCGGACGGGGCAACTCTCGGTGGCGGGCTGGACGGACCGGGTCGACCACGTCGTCGACACCGGCGGGGGACCGGACGCGCCCGCGGTACTGCTGCGGCCGGACGGCCATGTTGCGTGGGCCGGGGAGGACCAGCAGGGTCTGCTCGGCCCGCTCAACCGGTGGTTCGGAGCCGCCGCCTGAGCGGCTCCCCCCGCCGCACGCCGCGGCCGGGTCACGATCGGGGATCCGCGGGAAGCGTCGTCCCGGCATCCGGTGCCTCGCCCTGCGGGAATCCGCGGGTCCGCACGCCGGCCCGTACGGTGACGGCCCGTGCGGTGACGGCCCGTACGGTGACGCAGCTCACGCTCCCCACCGATGCACGGATTCCGCCGTCAGCTCGTCTTCCCTGTGGCAGAAGAGTGTCATCCGGCAGCAGTGAAGTGAGGGAGCGGGCCTTGTCCAGCGTTATCGAGCAGGCCGTGCAGGTCCGTCTGGTCGCCTCCGCGCCACGTATGGAATCCGTGCCGGCGACCCTGCGCTACGACCCCCGCGACCCCTTCGCCGTGAGCATGTCGTTCCCGGCCCCGGCCACGCTCGAGGGCACCGAGGTGTCCTGGGCGTTCTCCCGCGAACTGCTCGTGCAGGGCATGGACGAGCCCGCCGGGCTGGGCGACGTGCGTGTGCGACCGTACGGCTACGACCGGACCGTCCTGGAGTTCCACGCCCCCGAGGGCACCGCGATGATGCACGTCCGCACGTCCGAACTGCGCCGCTTCCTCAAACGGGCCCAGGGGCTCGTACCCGCCGGCCGGGAGCACCTCCACCTGGACCTGGACGCGGACCTGGCCGAGTTGATGCGCGACGCCCGTTGAGGACGATCGGGGCGCCCGGGTTCCACGGCCGCCCCGATCGTCAAATCGGTTGCCCGCCGCCCCCGCCCGGCGTAGCTTCGTACTCGGCCCTGTTGTCGTCGATCGGAGAAGGACGTTACTCGTCTGAGGTCCTGAGACACCGTGTCACGCGCGCTTTCCGCCCGCGTGCCCGTGTGCGACCTCGGCGTACCAGCCGTCCCGTCCCGGACCAGGGCCTTTGTGCCGTCCGACCGGTGTCTCACCCGTTGCCCTCTTTCCTCTCACGCAACAGGGAGACCCTTATGTCTACCTTCCCCACCTATGTGACCTGCTCCTCGCTGTCCTTCTCCTGGCCGGACGGCACTCCCGTGCTGGAGGACTTCCAGCTGGCCGTGGGTCCCGGCAGAACGGGACTCATCGGCCTCAACGGCTCCGGCAAGTCCACACTGCTCCGGCTGATCGCCGGAGAACTCACGCCCGGCGAAGGCCGTGTGCGGATCGCGGGCCGGGTCGGCCATCTCCCGCAGGACGTCGTGCTCGACACCGGGCTGCGGGTGGACGAGGCCCTCGGGATCGCCGCCACCCGCACCGCGCTGCACGCGATCGAGGCGGGCGACGTACGGGAGGAGCACTTCACCGCGGTCGGCGACGACTGGGACGTGGAGGAGCGGGCCCGTGCCACGCTCGACCAGCTGGGGCTCGGGCACGTCGGACTCGACCGGACCGTCGGCGAGATGTCGGGGGGCGAGTGCGTGCTGCTCAGGCTCGCGGCGCTGTTGCTGGCCCGCCCCGACGTGCTCCTGCTCGACGAACCGACCAACAACCTCGACGTGGTCGCCCGGGGGCGGCTGTACGAGGCCGTGGAGGCCTGGTCCGGGGTGATGATCGTGGTCAGCCACGACCGCGAACTGCTGGAGCGGGTCGACCAGATCGCCGACCTCCGGGACGGCGAGGTGACCTGGTACGGCGGGGCGTACTCGGCCTACGAGGCGGCGCTGGCCGTCGAGCAGGATGCCGCCGAGCGGATGGTCCGCGTCGCGGAGGCCGACGTGCAGCGGCAGAAACGCGAACTCGCCGACGCCCAGGTCAAACTGGCCCGCCGCAGGCGCTACGGGCAGAAGATGTTCGAGCAGAAGCGCGAGCCGAAGATCGTCATGGGGGCGCGCAAACGCGCGGCGCAGGTCTCGGCGGGCAAGCACCGCGCCATGCACACGGAGCGGCTGACCGAGGCGAAGGAGCGACTGGCCGAGGCCGTGGACGCAGTGCGGGACGACGACGAGATCCGCGTCGAACTGCCGTACACCAAGGTCCATCCGGGGCGCGGCGTCCTGCGGCTGTCCGAGGTGGAGCTCCGCTACGGGGCCCGTGTCGCGGGCGAGTTCGAGCTGCGCGGACCGGAGCGGATCGCCCTCGTCGGGCGCAACGGGGCGGGCAAGACCACCCTGCTCCGCACGATCGCCGGGGAGCTGCAGCCGGTCGCGGGCGAGGTGACGGCAGAGGTGCCGCTGCGCTTCCTGCCCCAGCGGCTGGACGTGCTCGACGAGGGGCTGAGCGTCGTGCAGAACGTCGCCCGGTTCGCGCCCCAGGCGACGGACAACGCGATCCGGGCACGACTTGCCCGCTTCCTGTTCCGGGGGGCACGGGCCGATCGCCCCGCCGGAACGCTCTCCGGCGGCGAGCGGTTCCGCGCCGCACTGGCGGCGCTGCTGCTCGCGGAGCCCGCCCCGCAGCTGCTCATGCTGGACGAGCCGACCAACAATCTCGACATGGCGAGCGTGCGCGGGCTCACCGAGGCCCTGGAGGCGTACGAGGGCGCGCTGATCGTGGCGAGCCACGACGTGACGTTCCTGGAGTCGCTGGGGATCACCCGCTGGCTGCTGCTCGACGCGGAGCTGCGGCCCACGACCGCCGAGGAGGTACGGGAGGGGTTGATGGGTACATGAAGTCGATGGCATGACCCGATGAACGGGTGACGGGGGCGGCGCCCCGGGAGAGCGTGCCGGGCCGGTGCGCGACCGCGGCCCGACCGGGCCGGGGGCGCGGTGCGGGCCCGGAACGCCGTGTGGGAGGGGACGGAAACGGGCAGGTGGGGCTCATGATGGCCCTGCCGCCCCCCAATTCGGTCCCTGGAGAGCCCGTGCCGAGCAGAAGAGCACTGATCCGACGCCCGAGCCCCCGCGTGGCGGACGGCCTGGTCACCCACGTCGAGCGCCGTACCGTCGATCCCCGGGCGGCGCTCTCCCAGTGGAAGGCGTACGGGGAGGCCCTGCGTACGCACGGCTGGGAGACGGTCGAGGCCGAGCCCGCCGACGACTGCCCGGACGGGGTCTTCATCGAGGACACCGTGGTGATGTTCCGCAACGTCGCCCTGATCACCCGCTCCGGCGCCGAGACCCGCCGCCCGGAGACGGCCGGGGTGGAGGAGGCAGTGGCGAGGCTCGGCTGCTCGGTGAACTGGGTGTGGGAGCCGGGCACGCTCGACGGTGGTGATGTGCTCAAGATCGGCGACACCGTCTACGTGGGGCGCGGCGGGCGCACCAACGCGGCCGGGGTGCAGCAGCTCCGCGCGGCCTTCGAGCCGCTCGGGGCGCGCGTCGTCGCCGTGCCCGTGTCGCGCGTGCTCCATCTGAAGTCGGCGGTCACCGCCCTGCCAGACGGAACCGTGATCGGCTACGAACCGCTGGTCGAGCAGCCGTCGCTGTTCCCGGGGTTCCTGCCCGTACCCGAGGAGGCCGGGGCCCATGTGGTGCTGCTCGGTGGCGCAAAACTGCTGATGTCGGCGAGCGCCCCCAAGACTGCGGAGCTGTTCGCCGATCTCGGATATGAGCCGGTTCCGGTGGACATCAGCGAGTTCGAGAAGCTCGAGGGCTGCGTGACGTGTCTCTCCGTACGGCTCCGGGACCTGCATACATAACGGTGTGCAAGGGGACATCACGGCCGCGCGCTTGGACGATGGCTTACTGCGCCTTTAACCTACGGTTTCGTAACCTACGAGGCCGTAGGTAAGACGCATGCCGTGATCCGGCCAGTGCCTTGCCGTCGGTGTCGTGTGTTCCGCTCGATGACGTCCCTCCCCCACCCGCCCCCAGGAGCCCCCGTGACGATCACCTCTCCCCACCTCGGCAGTTCGGAAGTGTGGACCGACGCCCGGCTGCTGTACGCGCTGGAGGAGGTTGTGGAGAAGGAGCTCAACCGCCACCTGAAGGTCGCCAAGGACTGGATGCCCCACGAGTACGTGCCGTGGTCGGACGGCCGGAACTTCCCCGGCCTCTTCGAGGACGGCGAGGGCTGGGAGCCCGGCCAGTCCAAGGTCACCGACGTCGGCAGGACCGCCCTCGTCGTCAACCTGCTGACCGAGGACAACCTGCCCAGCTACCACCACGAGATCGCGACGCTCTTCGGCCGCGACGGCGCCTGGGGCACCTGGGTGCACCGCTGGACCGCGGAGGAGGGCCGGCACGGCATCGTGATGCGCGACTACCTGCTGACCTCGCGCGCCGTCGACCCGGACAAGCTGGAGCAGTTCCGCATGGCGCACATGTCGGAGGGCTTCGAGTCCGACAACCGCCACTCCATGCTGCACTCCGTCGCGTACGTGGCCTTCCAGGAACTCGCCACCCGCATCTCGCACCGCAACACGGGCCACCAGTCGGGCGACCCGGTCTGCGACCGGATGCTGGCGCGCATCGCCACCGACGAGAACCTGCACATGGTCTTCTACCGCAACCTGCTCGGCGCGGCCTTCGAGATCGCGCCGGACCTGACGATGCAGGCCGTGCGGGACGTCGTGGTGAACTTCCGCATGCCGGGGCACGGGATACCGGGATTCGAGCGCGCGGCGGCGCAGATGGCGATCGGTGAGATCTACAACCTGCGGATCCACCACGACGACGTGCTGCAGCCGGTGCTGCGCTTCCTGAAGGTGCTGGACATCGACGGACTCGGCCCCGAGGGCGTGAAGGCGCAGGAGGAGCTGGGACTCTACATGGGCGGGCTGGACACCGAGGCCGCCAAGTTCGACGAGAGGCTCGCGGCCCGCAAGGCCCGGCTGGCCGCCCGCGCGAAGGGCTGACCCGGGCGCGCCGCTCGCCCAGGGCAGGGCGCCGGCGCCCGCGACGGACCTCCGA
>NZ_JBFAMM010000014.1:0-21709 GCF_040656535.1 Streptomyces sp. NPDC049887
CGCCCGCCACCACGATCTTCGCGCTGGTGGTTGAGCGGGCTGCACCGCCGCTAGAGCTTGCGAAGTCCACTGAGCACCCTTTCGAGCAGTGTCACATCCGGCGTACCGCCGGCCTCTCCGTTGCCCGGCTGGTGGATCGCCACCATGCCGGCCTCCGCCAGGTCCGCCACCAGGATCCGCGCCACACCCAGCGGCATCGACAGCAGCGCCGAGACCTCGGCCACCGACTTGACCTCCCGGCAGAGGTGGCAGATCCGCTGGTGCTCGGGCAGGAGCGTCGACAGGTGCGCCGGGTCGGCAGTGGTGCTGACCAGCGCCTCGATGGCGAGCTGGTAGCGCGGCCGGGTCCGGCCGCCGGTCATCGCATAAGGACGCACCAGCGGCTGGTCGCCCTCATGACCGTAGTCGGTGTCGACGGGGACACCGTACGGATCGTGAGAGGCGGGGGGCGGGGTCATGAATCCTCCGGGCGTGACAGCAAGTGGTCGGCTGTGCCGTCTGACTGGGCCGGTGGGGGGCCGGTTGGGGCGGCCGGACGGTGGGTGGTCGGTGGGGGATCATCGGGGGTGTGCCTGGGGCGCACTCCCCCGACGGCGGGCTTCTGAAGGTTCCTAGTGGAGAAGGCTCCCTTGGAGTTCGGCACGCAGGTCCGGGGTGAGGACGGTGCCGGCTCGGTCGACCAGGAGGGCCATCTCGTAGCCCACGAGGCCGATGTCGGCGTCCGGGTGGGCGAGCACGGCCAGCGAGGAGCCGTCCGAGATGGACATGATGAAGAGGAAGCCACGTTCCATCTCCACGACGGTCTGGTTGACCGCGCCGCCTTCGAAGATCCGGGACGCCCCCGCGGTCAGCGAGGTCAGGCCGGACGCGACCGCCGCCAGCTGGTCGGCGCGGTCACGCGGAAACCCTTCGGACATCGCCAGCAGGAGTCCGTCGGCGGAGACCACCACGGTGTGGGACACCCCGGGGGTGTTGTCCACGAAGTTGGTGATCAACCAGTTCAGATTCTGCGCCGCCTGGCTCATCGGGCTCAACTAACGCTCCTGCTGGTGAGTGGGGCCGACGTTGAAGCTGCCGGTGTTTCCGGAGCCGCCCGCCTGACGCCCCTGCTGGATGCCCCGACGGAGATTGGTCAGCCGGCCCCGTACGTCGTCCGGCGCACGGGACACCTGCGGACCGGTGTGGTGGGTCTGCTCCTGCGCGGTTCCCGGCACGAGGTTGGCGCGCGGGACCCGTCGGGGCAGACCCGAGGTGGTGACACCGCCGGCCGCGGGCTTGCGCACCCGCTCGGCCTGGCGCACCAACTCGTCGTTGGGCGAGGTCCGCCAGGAGGCGGCACCCGCGTTGTGCTGGCCGCCCTGACCCGGCTGGCCCTGGCCGGCCGCGGGGCGGCGCGACGGTCCCGACGGCGCGGGGCGCCCGGCCGGCTGCTGCGGTGCGGCCGGGGGCTGCGCGGCGCCTTCGGCACCACCGCCCTGGTTCTGGTGGAACCAGTTCGTCTCCAGCGTGTCGTACAGCGGCGTACGGCCGTCGCCGGGGCCGGACGCCGGCGGCAGCGCCTCGGGCTGCGGCTGCGCGGGCAGGCTCCCCACGGCCGGACGCGGCGCGCCGAAGTCGGCACCGCCCTGGCGAGGACGTGGTGCTCCCGGCCGGCCCTGGCCCGTCGCGGGCGGCCGTGGGGCGTCGAAGTCGGGACGCGCGAACTGCTCGGTGGCCGCGGGGTCCTGGACGGGCGAACGGCCTCCGTGCCCGTCGCCGCGGTGGGCACCGGGCCGTGCGTACTGCCCGGTGGACTCCGGGTCCTCGTGCCCGCGTGGAGTGTCCTGGGCGGAACGCGGCTGCTCGCCGCCCCAGCCCGCGGGCTGGGGGCGCTGCTGCCGCCCGCCGTTGCCGGGCAGTTCGGCACGCGGGCCGCCGCTGCCGGGCTGGGCGGGACGGCCGGAGCTGCGGCCCCGGTCGCCCTGGCCGCGGTCCTGCGCACCCGGTCCGGCCGGCCGGCCGCGCCCGGCATCGGCGCCGAAAGCACCCGCGGCGGCGCCGCCCTGGCGGGAGAAGTCCTGCTGAGCGGGATCCTGACCCGGTCCGCCCTGCTGGGGTCCGCCCTGGAGCAGACCGCCGTCGCGGCCGGGAAGCGCCGCACGCGGAGCCGCCCCCGCGCCGACCTGCCCGCGCTGTCCGCCGGGGGAGGGGCGGCCGCCCGAACCGGCCGAGGGACCGTTGCCGAGGCCGGGACGCCCGCCGCCGGTGGCACCGGGCCCGCCGGTCAGCCCCCGGCCGGCGCCGGCCGGAGCCTGCGGTGCGCCGTTCTGCCCGCCCGCTCCGGGCTTGCCCGGTGCCTTCTTGCCGCCGTGGGCGACATCGACGGGCAGCATGACCAGCGCGGTCGTGCCACCGGAGTCGGAGGGACGGAGCTGGATGCGGATGCCGTGCCGCAGGGACAGGCGGCCGACCACGAACAGACCCATGCGGCGGGAGACCGAGACGTCCACGGTGGGCGGCGACGCCAGCCGCTCGTTGATCGCGGCGAGGTCCTCGGGGGAGAGGCCGATGCCGGTGTCGTGGATCTCGACGAGCACCCGGCCGTCGGGCAGGGCGTGACCGGTCACGCGCACCTTGGTCTGCGGCGAGGAGAACGACGTCGCGTTCTCCAGCAGCTCTGCGAGGAGGTGCACGAGGTCGTTGACGACGCGGCCCGCGACCTCGGTCGCCGGCACGGCGGCCAGTTCGATGCGCTCGTACTGCTCCACCTCGGAGGCGGCGGCGCGGAGCACGTCGACCAGCGGGACGGGCCGGGTCCAGCGGCGGCCCGGCTCCTCGCCCGCGAGGACGAGCAGGTTTTCGCCGTTACGGCGCATACGGGTCGCGAGGTGGTCCAGCTTGAAGAGGGAGGACAGCTGGTCCGGGTCGGCCTCGCGGGACTCCAGTTCGGAGATGAGCGACAGCTGACGCTGGATGAGGCCCTGCGATCGGCGCGACAGGTTGGTGAACATCGCGTTGACGTTGCCACGCAGGAGGGCCTGCTCGGCGGCGAGGCGGACCGCCTCGCGGTGCACGTCGTCGAAGGCCGCGGCCACCTTTCCGATCTCGTCCCGGGAGTGCACACCCACGGACTCCACCGTGGTGTCCACGTCCTGCGGGTCGGCCTCGGACAGCTCCTTGACCAGCTCGGGCAGGCGTTCCTGGGCGACCTTGGTGGCGGTGTCCTGCAGCCGGCGCAGCGAGCGGATCATGGAGCGGGCGACGACGAAGGCGCCGACGAGCGACACACCGAGCACCAGCAGGATGAGGGCACCGTTGATGATGGCGTCCTGCTGCGACTCCTGCTTGAGCTCGCGGGCCTTGCTCTCCATTTCACCGAGAAGCGTCTTCTCGATGGTGTTCATCGCGTCGATCTTGGTGTCGGCCTGGTCGGTCCAGTCCTTGTAGCCGCGGCGTTCGGCGCTCCCGAGACCGCTGGGCCGGCTGAGCACGCGGATGGCGTAGTCGTTCGCCGCCTCGATCTCGGAGTTGCCGTCCACGAGAGGGGCCGTCAGCTCCTCGGCGTTGCCGCCGAGGGAGGCGTAGAGGCGCTTGAACGAGGCGAGGGCCTGCTTCTCGTTCTCGGCCGCGTCGTCGCCGGTGAGGCGGTCGTTCTCGCTCATCTCGCCGGCGGTCTTGGCGTTGGCCGGGAGCGCGGCCGCGATGATCGCGCGCTGGATCGACGCGTACTCCTTGGCCGCGGAGAAAGCCGCCAGGGCGCGGGTGCGCTTGATCATCTCGGGGTTGTTGGTCGCCTGGGCCATGTCCTGCGACAGGGTGAGCAGCGACGTGATCAGCCGGTTGTACCGGTTGACCGTCTGCGTGGTCGAGTCCTCGCTGTCGAAGGCCGTGCCCCGGATCTTGGCGATCGTCGTCACCTGCTGGGCGATCTGACTGACGTTCGCGTGGATGCTCTCCAGCGCCTCGTCGCCCGTCGTGTCGCCGATGTCGACGGTCGCGGCCAGGAAGGACTGCCGGTGGCGGTCCGTCTCCGTGCGGGACTGGGTGACCTCGAAGGCCTGGGCGCTGCCGTTGTTGGACAGCGGGCCGGCCGCGTGGTCGCGCTCCTCCTGGAGCGCCTCGGCGAGAGCCGTGGCCTCCTTGGTGAGCTTGGTGAGCAGCTGCATGTGGTCCAGCTGCTCGATGTCGCTCATCGACTCGTTGATGCGCAGACCGCCAAGGGTGGTCGCGGCGACGACGGGAAGCGCGAGCAGGGACACGAGCCGGGTGCTGATGCGCCAGTTGCGCAGGGCGATGCGGGAGCCCGTGTCGGTCGGGCCCTTGCCCTTGGGCCGGTCCGCCGGCTCCGCGGTGGCCGGGGCGGCGCCGGGGCGCGCTCCGCGGTCACCACTGTCGCCCGCCGGACCCTGGTTCTGGGCGTGCTGGGGCGAGGGCCCGCGGTCGCTCGCGCCGCGCGGCTCCTGTTCAGCGGCAGCTTCCCCTTGGCCCTGGCGGGCCTGGGGACGCCCCATGCCATCCCTCTTGAAACGTCCCTGCACTAGCGTCGCAACCTCTGGACCAGGCGTCCCTCCGCGGTACGGAAGGACGGTGTCGGCGTCGTAGGGGCGGTGGAGGCGCCCCCAGGTGGTCGTGGACCGGCGCTCTCCCCCTTCCCGCCGCCACTCGGCGCTGCGTTGCGCCCCCTGCGCGCCGGTCGGAGACCTGCGGCGGTGCGTGGAATTCCAGCACAGTGCCGGATCTCCAACAAGGGCCGTGTATCGGCCTGTGACCTGAGTGACGCGTTGTGAGCGCGGCATCACGAGACGTAGAAAGGGATCGCGGAGGAATCGGGCGTTTATTGACGAGTCGCTTACGGGTGGGGGGTGTCCCAGTCGCGATGATCAGCAGCGGAATGGCGCATTCAGGTGTGCAATGTCCGTTTCTGAACGACGGTTTGGTTGACCGGAATGACGGAATTGCTCTTTGGGTCGTGAGCAAACTCACACGTAGATCGTTGGCTCTTCCGTGCTTTCGCAGGGAAATCGCTGCTTAGCCTGACGCTTTACAAGCACCGGCACACTGACTAGGCGAGCGATGAAGACGACGATGATGTTCCGCAACATAGCCAACCCCCGCCGCACGACCCTGGCGCACCTCGAGGACGCCGGTGAGCTGCAGCCGGAGGCTCAGCCGGAACCGTCCGCCGTACTCCCCGCCCAGACGGCCAACCCCCGCCGCACGACCCTGATGAACGCCCCCGCGGCGCTGTAATACGGCAGGTCGGGCCCCTCCCGGGCGTTAGCCTGGAGCGTCAGACTCCAGCCAACGGAACAGAGGGGCGCGAGGCACCCGTGCGGATCGCCAGATTCTCCATCGACGGCAATGTCGCCTTCGGCGCGGTCGAGGGCGAGGGAACCGGCGATCCGGCCGGCCTCGTCCTCGACGTCATCAAGGGCATTCCCTACGGCGACTTCGAGCTCTCGGGCACGAGGATCCCCCTGAGCAAGGTCCGGCTGCTGCCGCCCGTCCTCCCGAACAAGGTCGTGGCCATCGGCCGCAACTACGCGGAGCACGCCGTGGAACTCGGCAACGAGGTCCCGGAGGTGCCGGTCGCCTTCTTCAAGCCCACCACCTCGGTGATCGGCACCGGCGACGCGATCGAGTACCCCTCGTTCTCCGACGACCTGCACCACGAGGCCGAGCTCGCCGTCGTGATCGGCCGGTTGTGCCGTGACGTCCCGCGCGACCGGGTCAAGGACGTCGTCCTCGGCTACACCTGCGCCAACGACGTCACCGCCCGCGACGCCCAGAAGCGCGAGAAGCAGTGGGCCCGGGCCAAGGGCTTCGACACGTCCTGCCCGCTGGGCCCCTGGGTGGAGACCGGCATCGACCTGGCCCGGGCCGGCGACCTCACCATCCAGTGCACGGTCAACGGCGAGCAGCGCCAGCTGGGTCGCACGAGCGACATGATCCGCTCCATCGAGGACCTGGTCGTCCACATCACCGAGGCCATGACGCTGCTGCCCGGAGACGTCATCCTCACCGGCACCCCCGCCGGGGTCGGCCCCCTCAACGTCGGCGACGAGGTCGCCGTCACCATCGAAGGCATCGGCACTCTCACCAACAAGGTGATCAAGCGTGGCTAACGGACCCTCCCCCAAGCTCTCGGCTCCGCTCGAGCAGGGGGCACCCCCTCGCGTACGTTTCTGTCCCTCGCCGACCGGCAACCCCCACGTGGGCCTGGTCCGCACCGCCCTGTTCAACTGGGCGTTCGCCCGGCACAACCAGGGCACCATGGTCTTCCGGATCGAGGACACGGACGCGGCGCGCGACTCCGAGGAGTCGTACGAACAGCTCCTCGACTCACTGCGCTGGCTCGGGCTCGACTGGGACGAGGGCCCCGAGACCGGCGGCCCGCACGAGCCGTACCGCCAGTCGCAGCGCATGGACATCTACCGGGACGTCGCCGAGAAGCTGCTGGCCGGCGGCTACGCCTACCGCTGCTACTGCACGGTCACCGAGCTCGACGAGCGCCGCGAGGCGGCCCGCGCCGCCGGGCGGCCCTCCGGCTACGACGGCCACTGCCGGGACCTGTCCGACGAGCAGAAGGCCGGCTACGAGCGCGAGGGGCGCGAGTCGATCGTCCGCTTCCGGATGCCCGACGAGCCGATCACCTTCACCGACCTGGTCCGCGGCGAGCTCACCTTCACCCCGGACAACGTGCCGGACTACGGCATCGTCCGGGCCAACGGCGCACCCCTCTACACTCTCGTCAACCCGGTCGACGACGCGCTGATGGACATCACCCACGTGCTGCGCGGCGAGGACCTGCTGTCCTCCACCCCGCGCCAGATCGCTCTCTACAAGGCGCTGATCGAGCTCGGCGTGGCCCACCGGATCCCGGCCTTCGGCCACCTGCCGTACGTCATGGGCGAGGGCAACAAGAAGCTGTCCAAGCGCGACCCGCAGGCATCCCTCAACCTCTACCGGGAGCGCGGCTTCCTGCCGGAGGGCCTGCTCAACTACCTCTCCCTGCTCGGCTGGTCGTTCTCCGCGGACCAGGACGTCTTCTCCGTCGCCGAGATGGTCGGGAAGTTCGACATCGCGGACGTCAACGCCAACCCGGCCCGCTTCGACCTCAAGAAGGCCGAGGCGATCAACGCGGACCACATCCGCCGACTGGACGTGAAGGCGTTCGCCGAGGCCTGCGAGCCCTGGCTGCGCACCCCCCACGCCAACTGGGAGCCCGCGGACTTCGACCGGACCGCGTGGGAGGCGATCGCCCCCTACGCCCAGACCCGGCTGACCGTCCTCTCGGACATCACCGCCAACGTCGACTTCCTCTTCCGCCGGGAGCCGGTGGAGGACGAGGCGTCCTGGCAGAAGGCGATGAAGGAGGGCTCCGACGCCCTGCTGGCCACGGCGCGGGAGAAGCTCGCGGCCGCCGACTGGTCCGGCCCGGAGGCGCTGAAGGACGCGGTCCTGGCAGCGGGCGAGGAGCACGGCCTCAAGCTCGGCAAGGCCCAGGCGCCGGTCCGCGTCGCGGTCACCGGCCGCACGGTGGGCCTGCCGCTCTTCGAGTCGCTGCAGATCCTGGGCCGCGAGAAGTCGCTGGCGCGCATCGACGCGGCGCTGGAGAAGCTCGGGGCGTAACGCGTCGCCGGACGCCCGTAGGGGCGGCAGCCATGGGCTGCCGCCCCTACGGCGCTTCCGGGGACCGGCGTCTCCCCGACGTCCCTTCCGCGGCGACCGGCCTCCGGCGGAGGGGCCTCCCCCTCGCGCGGACCACCCGCCGCACGGCGTCCTCTCCACCCGCCTTCCGGTGAGGGAGTCACCCCTTCGGCGTAGCCTCGGAGCATGCCGATCCGAGCCGTACTGTGGGACGTGGACGACACGATCTTCGACTACGCCGGTGCCGACCGCGTCGGCATGGAGCGGCATCTGCGGGCCGAGGGCCTGGTCGAGGCGTACGAGTCCGTCGACCGGGCCCTCGCCCGCTGGAAGGAGCTCACCCGGTTCCACTGGCGGCGCTTCGAGGGCGGCGGTGTGGACTTCGAGGCCCAGCGGCGGGACCGGGTCCGGGACTTCCTCGGGGCGCCGGGAATGGGCGACGCCGGGGCGGACGAGTGGTTCGCCCGCTACGTCACCCACTACGAGGCCGCCTGGCAGCTGTTCCCCGACGCCGTACCCGCTCTGGACACCCTGGCGGCCGGCTTCCGGCACGGAGTGCTCTCGAACTCCTCCATCCGCAACCAGCACCGAAAGCTCACCGTGCTGGGTGTGCGCGATCGCTTCGAGGCGGTCGTGTGCGCGGCAGAGCTGGGCGTCGCCAAACCCCGGGCGGCCGCCTTCCACGCCGCCTGCGACGCCCTCGGGCTGCCTCCGGGGGAGGTGGCGTACGTCGGCGACCACCCGGACATCGACGCGGTAGGGGCCGTCGCCGCGGGTCTGACCGGTATCTGGCTGGACCGCGGCGGACTGGGCGGCCGGCCGGAGCTGATCCGGATCACCGGCCTGGGGGAGCTGCCCGCCCTGCTGCGGGCGGATACCCGTTTTGGAGCGCCGTCCTCCTTCGGGTAATGTTCTTCCTGCGCCGAGGGGAGCAAGCCGAGAGGCCGGACCCGGAAGCGCACAACCTGAACAAAACCCCCGCAGGGGGGTTGAGTTTTGGTGGCCTATGGTGTAATTGGCAGCACGACTGATTCTGGTTCAGTTAGTCTAGGTTCGAGTCCTGGTAGGCCAGCTCGCAGAGCTCATCTGCAAAGCCCCCGTTGTGTAGCGGCCTAGCACGCTGCCCTCTCAAGGCAGTAGCGCCGGTTCGAATCCGGTCGGGGGTACAGATCCTTCCCGCGAGATCACCAGGGTCGCTCCCGGTGGCCTCGCAGTGACAAACACCCGACTGTCGTCGGGTGGGGATCGTCCAGGGCCCCCGTTGTGTAGCGGCCTAGCACGCCGCCCTCTCAAGGCGGTAGCGCCGGTTCGAATCCGGTCGGGGGTACCAACTGGTCTATACCACCAGTGGCCTATGGTGTAATTGGCAGCACGACTGATTCTGGTTCAGTTAGTCTTGGTTCGAGTCCAGGTAGGCCAGCTGATCCGTCTCGATGGATCAAGATCTTGCCCCCGTTGTGTAGCGGCCTAGCACGCCGCCCTCTCAAGGCGGTAGCGCCGGTTCGAATCCGGTCGGGGGTACGTCACGAGGAGGCCCTTCCCGGTCGGGGAGGGCCTCCTCGGGTTTTCCGGCGCCGTCTTCCGCCAGGTCAGCCGAAGCGCCGGCTGGACTCCTCGGCCTGGGCCAGCCTGCGCAGTCCGAGGAGTACCGGCTCGTAGAGCACGGTCAGCGCCACCGCCGCCTCCACCTGCTCCTCCCCGGGCTCGTACCGCTCCACCAAGTCCAGGTCGGCGACGGCCAGTTCGGCCGCGCTGCGGGCGTACGGAAGCAGCTGCCCCGTGTCGCAGGGATATCCGAGACGCACCATCGTGGCGATCCCGGAGACCACCATCCGGTAGGCGGGCGACTGCGCGCCGGCCTCCTGGCCGAAGGTCCAGCCCAGTTGCTCCAGCAGCGCGTCCGCGGTGCGGCGGGCCGTCTCCGTGGCCGGGTCGTCCTCGTCGGTCTCCGCGCCGTGCGGGATGGCCCAGACGGCGGCGCCGAGCCGGACATGGGGGTCGAGGCCGCCGTCGGCGACGGCGGCCAGTACCTCTCGGGCGGTGGCCACCGGTATCCGGCCGACCTGGATCAGCGCGCGGACGAGGCGGAGCCGGCGCAGATGCCCCTCGTCGTACTCGGCCTGGGTGGCGCTGATCCGATGGCCCGGCGGCAGCAGCCGCTCGCGCAGGTAGTACTTGATCGTCGGTATCGGCACCCCGCTGCGTTCGCTGAGTTCCGCGAGTCTCATGCCCTTGCGCCCTTCCTTGGAGAGTGTCACTATCCAATCATGGATAGCGGAACTATCCAATTGTCACCCGAGGAGGCAACGTGATGGGCAGCGCACCGATCCAGGGCCGCATGACCGCCGACGCGCAGGGCGACGTGGTCGTCTTCGTCATCGGCATGCGCATCAACAGCTTCCGCTCGGTGCGAAGTTGGTGGCCGGTGTTCCGGGCCATGCCGCGCATGCTGAAGGAGCTGTCGAAGGACGAGGGCAGCGGACTGCTCGGCTACCAGCTGCTGCTGGGCGGTCCGCGCGTCCTCTGCACCGTCCAGTACTGGGACTCCAAGGAGAAGCTCTTCGCCTACGCGACGGCCCAGGACAAGGAGCACCGCCCGGCCTGGGCGGCGTTCAACCGGCGGATGCGCGAGGGCAGGGGGCGGGTCGGCTTCTGGCACGAGACGTACATCGTTCCGGCGGGTTCGTACGAGAACGTCTACGTGAACATGCCCGCGTTCGGTCTGGGTGCGGCGAGCGCTCTCGTCCCGGTCGCCCGGCGCGGTGAACGGGCCGCGGACCGCCTGCGCTCGGCGTGATCGGGCGCGCCGGGTCTCCGTGAATGCCGCGGGCGGGACTCCCGGGGGGAGTACCGCCCGCCCCGTCGCCGGCCGCCCCGCGGCGCCGCGGGGCGGGGCGGCCGGCCGGGTCAGCCGCGCCGGAGGGCGTCGGAGAGGCGCGCCGCCGCGTCGATGACGGCCTGGGCGTGCATCCGGCCGGGGTGCCGGGTGAGGCGCTCGATCGGTCCGGAGACCGAGACGGCGGCGACGACCCGGTTCGAGGGGCCGCGCACCGGCGCCGAGACGGACGCGACGCCGGGCTCGCGCTCGCCGATCGACTGTGCCCAGCCCCGACGCCGTACGCCGGACAGTGCCGTCGCCGTGAAGCGCGCCCCCTGCAGACCGCGGTGCAGCCGCTCCGGCTCCTCCCAGGCCATCAGGATCTGGGCCGAGGAACCGGCCTTCATCGTGAGCGTGGAGCCGACGGGTACCGTGTCCCGCAGTCCGGACAGGCGCTCCGCGGCCGCCACGCAGATGCGCATGTCTCCCTGCCGGCGGTAGAGCTGCGCGCTCTCGCCCGTCACATCGCGCAGATGTGTCAGCACCGGCCCCGCCGTGGCCAGCAGCCGGTCCTCGCCGGCGGCGGCTGCCAGCTCCGCCAGGCGCGGGCCGAGGATGAACCGGCCCTGCATGTCCCTCGCCACCATCCGGTGGTGTTCCAGTGCCACGGCGAGGCGGTGCGCCGTGGGTCGTGCGAGCCCTGTCGCCGCGACCAGCCCGGCGAGGGTGGCCGGACCGGACTCCAGGGCGCTCAGTACCAGAGCTGCCTTGTCGAGAACGCCGACGCCGCTAGAGTTGTCCATGCAACGATACTCATGTCTCACTCTGTGAAACGCAAGTTCAAATTCTCCGAGAAGTTGCGACTCTGGATGTGCGGCCGCACAAGGGCCCGCGCTCCCCGCCCGGCCCGGCATGCGGACGGCGGCGCAATCGATCTCTAGTTGGTGTCCGGCGACGCTGCCGGGCCGGAGGGAAAGCGATGGGTAGGACACTCGCGGAGAAGGTCTGGGACGATCATGTCGTCCGGCGCGTCGAGGGCGAGCCCGACCTCCTCTTCATCGATCTCCACCTCCTGCACGAGGTGACGAGTCCGCAGGCGTTCGACGGCCTCCGTCAGAACGGGCGCCGGGTGCGGCGGCTCGACCTCACCATCGCGACCGAGGACCACAACACCCCCACCCTCGACATCGACAAGCCCATCGCCGACCCGGTCTCCCGTGCCCAGCTGGAGACCCTGCGCAAGAACTGCGCCGAGTTCGGCGTCCGGCTGCATCCGCTGGGTGACGTCGAGCAGGGCGTCGTCCACGTCGTGGGGCCGCAGCTGGGTCTGACCCAGCCGGGCACCACCGTGGTCTGCGGCGACTCCCACACCTCCACCCACGGCGCCTTCGGCGCGCTGGCGTTCGGTATCGGCACTTCCCAGGTCGAGCACGTGCTGGCCACCCAGACCCTGCCCATGGCCCGTCCCAGGACCATGGCGATCACCGTCGACGGGGAACTGCCCGACGGGGTCACCGCCAAGGACCTGATCCTGGCCATCATCGCCAGGATCGGCACCGGCGGCGGTCAGGGCTACGTCCTGGAGTACCGCGGCCCGGCCATCGAGAAGCTCTCGATGGAGGCCCGGATGACCATCTGCAACATGTCCATCGAGGCCGGCGCCCGAGCGGGCATGATCGCCCCCGACCAGACCACGTTCGACTACCTCGAGGGACGCGACCACGCCCCGAAGGGCGAGGACTGGGACGCCGCCGTCGCGTACTGGAAGACCCTGCGCACCGACGACGACGCGGTCTTCGACGCCGAGGTGTTCATCGACGCCGCCGAACTGGCCCCGTTCGTCACCTGGGGCACCAACCCCGGCCAGGGCGCACCGCTCTCCGGACGCGTCCCCGACCCCGCATCGTACGAGGACGCATCGGAGCGTTTCGCCGCGGAAAAGGCCCTGGAGTACATGGGGTTGACCGCCGGACAGGCGCTGCGCGACATCAAGGTGGACACCGTCTTCGTAGGCTCCTGCACCAACGGCCGTATCGAGGACCTGCGCTCGGCGGCGTCGGTCCTGGAGGGCCGCAAAGTCACCGACGGCGTACGGATGCTGGTCGTTCCCGGCTCGGTGCGGGTCGCGCTGCAGGCCGTCGAGGAGGGGCTGGACAAGGTCTTCAAGGAGGCCGGCGCCGAATGGCGGCACGCGGGCTGTTCGATGTGCCTGGGCATGAACCCCGACCAGCTCGCCCCCGGTGAGCGCTCCGCCTCCACCTCCAACCGCAACTTCGAAGGCCGCCAGGGCAAGGGCGGACGGACCCATCTGGTCTCGCCGCAGGTCGCCGCCGCCACCGCGGTCCTCGGCCACCTCGCCTCGCCCGCCGACCTGACCGACGTGTCCGCCACCCCCACGCCTGCCGGAGTCTGACCACCATGGAAGCCTTCACCACCCACACCGGCCGGGCCGTGCCGCTGCGCCGCAGCAACGTCGACACCGACCAGATCATCCCCGCCCACTGGCTGAAGAAGGTCACGCGCGACGGGTTCGAGGACGGCCTCTTCGAGGCCTGGCGCAAGAACGACGACTTCGTCCTCAACCGGCCCGAGCGGCAGGGCGCCACGGTGCTGGTCGCGGGCCCCGACTTCGGCACCGGCTCCTCCCGCGAACACGCCGTCTGGGCCCTGCAGAACTACGGCTTCAAGGCCGTCATCTCCTCCCGGTTCGCCGACATCTTCCGCGGCAACTCCCTCAAGAACGGCCTGCTGACGGTGGTTCTCCCGCAGGAGACCGTCGACCGGCTGTGGGAGCTGACCGAGGCCGATCCGGACGCCGACATCACCGTCGACCTCGAACGACGCCAGGTCCGCGCCCCAGGCGTCACCGCCGACTTCGAGCTCGACGAGAACGCCCGATGGAGGCTGCTCAACGGCCTCGACGACATCAGCCTCACCCTTCAGAACGAAGCGGACATCGCGGCCTACGAAGCCTCCAGGCCGGCCTTCAAGCCTCGTACGATCGAGGTCTGAGCAGCGGCTTTCCCGAACTGCGCCCTCCACCGCCGGGTGGGGGGCGCAGTCGCATGTTGAGGCCCTGTGGGGCGACAACTCGCCCCAGATGGCACAATCGGTGCATGGAACGCGACAGCCAACTCGAGCTCTACGAGGCGGTCGCGGCCCGACTGAAGGAAGCACACACAAGGGTGCGCGAACTGCAAGTTCCGGAGGGCGTGCGGATGGCGCTGTCCCGGAAGCTGCTGGCAGTGACGGCCGTGGCGAAGCACGATCTCGCAGACGCCGCAAGGCGCCTGGACCGGTTGATGAAGGACCTCGATGAAGGTCGATTCCCCCAAGGTGACTGACCACCCGGCGACCGGGTCGATATGCGGCGCGGTCGCGTGGCCGCGACGGTCGACTTCGTTGCGGCACTAGGGTGATTAGCCCGTTTCGTGTTTGATTTGCGGTATATATCTGCCTAACGTGCGAAATAGCTTGAACAGTTTCGTTCCGGCGATGTCTCCGAAGGGGAAGACGTGAACAAGGCGCAGCTCGTAGAAGCGATTGCCGACAAGATGGGCGGCCGGCAGCAGGCCGCCGAAGCTGTCGACGCGGTCCTCGACGCGATCGTCCGCGCGGTTGTCGGCGGCGACCGGGTTTCGGTCACCGGCTTCGGCTCGTTCGAGAAGGTGGACCGCCCGGCCCGTTACGCCCGCAACCCGCAGACGGGCGAGCGCGTACGGGTCAAGAAGACCTCGGTGCCGCGGTTCCGCGCGGGCCAGGGCTTCAAGGACCTGGTGAGCGGCACGAAGAAGCTCCCCAGGGGTGGCGAAGTGTCCGTCAAGAAGGCTCCGAAGGGCAGCCTGCAGATGGGCGCCGCCGCGAAGAAGGCGGCCGCCAAGAAGGCGACGGCCAAGAAGGCGGCGGCGAAGAAGACCACGGCGAAGAAGACCACGGCCGCGAAGAAGACGGCCGCGAAGAAGACCACGGCCAAGAAGACCACCGCGGCGGCCAAGAAGACGACCGCGAAGAAGGCGGCGGCGAAGAAGACCGCTCCCGCGAAGAAGGCGACGGCCAAGAAGGCGCCGGCGAAGAAGGCCACCGCGCGCAAGACCACCGCCAAGAAGACCACTGCCCGCAAGAAGTAAGCGGCGCGCAAGAAGTAGACGACGCGCCAGCCCAGGGCCACTCACGCGACGGGCCGGACTCCCTCCGGGGAGCCCGGCCCGCGGCGTTCCCGCGCCGTCCGCGCCGTCCGGACCGTGCCCGTCACAACGTCTGCAGGGTCACCAGCGTGATCCGGAGGGCGTCGCCCTCGCCCTCGGTCTCGATGCGCACCCGCTGGCCCGGGCGCAGCAGCCGCAGCCCTCCGGCGTCGAACGCCGCGGTGCCGAAGTCCACCGGAGTCCCGTCGTCGAGCAGCACACTCCCGCTGCGGGTCACTGGGTCGTACGTGTACGCGGTCGCCTGCATGTCCCGAGCCTATCCGGCGCCCGTGACGGGCGTTCCGTCGAGGCGCGCCCGGGCCCAGGGCGGCCGGTGGGCGGCGGCCGCCGGGGTTCAGCGGCTCCAGCCGGCCGGTGCCGCAGCGCACCGGGCCGCCGTTCGCGGGCCGACGCCCAGCGCGAGAGCGGCCCGCAGATCGCCGCCCGTGTCCACGTCGCGGCGTACCGACTCCACCCCGTCCAATTCGATTTCCACGGCCCCCGAGGCCAAATGCCGCCGCCGTGAGTGCCCGCCGAATGCGGGACGCAATTCGGTGCCGGGGGTCGCCGACAGGAATGTCGTGCCAATTCGGGCGGCATCCGCCAGGAAAGCCCTGGGGAATTGCCGGGCGCCGGCCAGCACCCGTTCCAATTCGTCGGGGCGCAGCGCCGGGAGGTCCGCGTTGAGCGCCGCCACGGCCGCGGCGGGCCGCAGCGCGCGCACCTCGGCCGCCCCGTGGGCCAGCGCCGCGTTGAGTCCCGCGCCCGGCGAGTCCGGGACGACACGCGCGCCCAGGGCGGCCAGCTCGGCCGTCGCCAGCGGATCGTCAGTGACCACCACCACATCCCGCACCGCGCGGCAGGACAGCGCCCTGGAGACCGTGTCCTGCGCGAAGGCGAGCGCGAACCGCGGCCGCATCGCACCACCCGTGGCCTCCGACAACCTGCTCTTGGCCAGTGCGAGCGGCTTCAGGGGGACGACCAGTGACCAGTGCACGGGCCCATTGTCACCCGTGATCGCGACCGTCCGGCGACCCGGCGTCGCAGGCGGGGCGTACGGTGTTCTCGACAGACCAGGGGCCTGGGGCGACACTTGACCCCCAGCAGCCGGGCACCAGCCGGGCGGCAGTCAGGTCCAAAGAGGAAGGTGTCCGAGTGTCCCGCCGCAGAATCGGCTTCTGGTACCGCCTTGCTGCGGTCATCGCGAAACCGCCGCTGGTGGTTCTGTTCAAGCGGGACTGGCGGGGAATGGAGCACATTCCGGCCGACGGAGGATTCATCACCGCGGTGAATCACAACTCCTACCTGGATCCGCTCTCCTACGCGCACTACCAGTACAACACCGGACGGGTCCCGCGCTTCCTGGCGAAGGCCGGGCTCTTCAAGGGTTCCTTCGTGGGCACGATCCTGCGCGGCACCGGTCAGATCCCCGTCTACCGGGAGACGACGAACGCCCTCGACGCCTTCCGCGCCGCGGTCGACGCCATCGAGCGCGGCGAGTGCGTCGCGTTCTACCCCGAGGGCACGCTGACCCGGGACCCCGAGATGTGGCCGATGGCGGGCAAGACCGGTGCCGCGCGCGTCGCGCTCCTCACCAAGGCCCCGGTCATTCCCGTGGCCCAGTGGGGCGCCAACATGGCGATGCCGCCCTACGCCAAGGAGAACAAGCTGCGTCTCCTCCCCCGGAAGACCCTGGTGGTGCAGGCGGGGCCCCCCGTGGACCTCGACCGGTTCCACGGCATGGAGCCCACCCCCGACGTACTGCGCGAGGCCACCGAGGTCATCATGGCCGCGATCACCGCGCAGCTGGAGGAGATCCGCGGCGAGAAGGCGCCGGCGACGCCGTACGACCACCGCCAGGCGCGGGCCGAACAGCGGCGCAGGGCCGCGGGGGAGGGGACCAAGTGACTCGTTCCGTCAAGGCAGCCGTCTTCGGCACCGGCTCCTGGGGCACGGCCTTCTCGATGATCCTCGCCGACGCCGGCTGCGAGGTGACCATGTGGGGCCGCCGCGCCGAACTCGTCGACGCCGTCAACGCCACCCGCACCAATCCCGACTACCTGCCGGGGGTCCGGCTCCCCGAGGCGGTCCGGGCCACCACCGACCCCGCCGAGGCCGCCCGCGACGCCGACTTCACCGTCCTGGTCGTCCCCTCCCAGACCCTGCGCGCCAACCTCACGGAATGGGCGCCGCTGCTGGCCCCCGACACCGTGCTCGTCTCCCTGATGAAGGGCGTCGAACTCGGCACGGCCAAGCGGATGAGCGAGGTCATCGAGGAAGTGGTCGCCAAGGCGCCCGCCGGGGGCGCCCCGGACGAGGTCCGGGGCAGGGTCGCCGTCCTCACCGGGCCCAACCTGGCCAAGGAGATCGCCGACCGGCAGCCCGCGGCCGCGGTCGTCGCCTGCGCCGACGAGGGCGTCGCCCGGCGCCTCCAGTCCGCCTGCATGACCCCGTACTTCCGCGCCTACACCAACACCGACGTCGTGGGCTGCGAGCTCGGCGGCGCGGTCAAGAACGTCATCGGACTGGCCGTCGGCATCGCGGACGGCATGGGCCTCGGTGACAACTCCAAGGCCACCCTCATCACCCGGGGGCTCGCCGAGACGACCCGCCTCGGACTCGCCATGGGCGCCGACCCGATGACGTTCGCCGGGCTCGCCGGCCTCGGCGACCTCGTGGCCACCTGCTCCTCCCCGCTTTCCCGGAACCACACCTTCGGCACCAACCTCGGCCGCGGGATGACGCTCCAGGAGACCATCGCCGCGACCAAGCAGACGGCCGAGGGCGTCAAGTCCTGCGAGTCGGTTCTCGATCTCGCCCGCCGGCACGGTGTCGACATGCCCATCACCGAGACGGTCGTGTCGATCGTCCACGAGGGCAAGCCGCCGGTCGTCGCGCTCAAGGAGCTGATGTCCCGCAGCGCCAAACCGGAGCGCCACTGAGGGAAGGCAGCCGGAAGGCGCTCTTCCGTTCGGTGGCCGCGCGCCCCTTCGGCCCGGCGGAGGCGCAGGGTACGCTCGTCGCGATATGAGCGAGAACCAGTCCCAGAGCACCGGCCTTGCCCCCACCAGCGGTGAGGCGCTCCGCAAGCCGCGTGTCGCGGTCGTCTTCGGCGGCCGAAGCTCCGAGCACGCGATCTCCGTCGTGACGGCCGGCGCCGTACTGCGTGCCATCGACCGCACCAAGTACGACGTCCTGCCCATCGGCATCACGGCGGACGGCCGCTGGGCGCTGACGGCCGACGAGCCCGACCGGATGGCCATCGCCGACCGGAGGCTGCCGTCCGTCGCCGACCTCGCCGAATCGGCCGAGGGCGGCGTCGTCCTGTCCGTGGACCCGGCCAACCGCGAGGTCGTCTACACCGAGCCCGGCTCCGTGCCCAAGGCGCTCGGCGAGGTCGACGTCGTCTTCCCCGTGCTGCATGGCCCCTACGGCGAGGACGGCACGCTCCAGGGCCTGCTCGAACTGGCCGGCGTCCCGTACGTGGGGGCCGGTGTCCTCGCCTCGGCCGTCGGCCAGGACAAGGAGTACATGAAGCGGGTCTTCGTCTCCTTCGGACTGCCGGTCGGCCCGTACGCGGTGATCAGGCCGCGTGAGTGGGAGCAGAACCCTTCCGCCGCCCGGAAGAGGATCGTCGACTTCGCCGGAGAGCACGGCTGGCCGCTGTTCGTGAAGCCCGCCCGCGCCGGCTCCTCGATCGGCATCACCAAGGTCGACGACCTCTCGGGCCTGGACGAGGCCGTCGAGGAGGCACGGCGCCACGACCCGAAGATCATCGTGGAGGCGCTGGTGCGCGGCCGCGAGATCGAGTGCGGTGTGCTGGAGTTCGAGGACGGCCCCCGCGCCAGTGTGCCGGCCGAGATCCCGCCCGTCTCCTCGCACGACTTCTACGACTTCGAGGCCAAGTACATCGACTCGGCCACCGGACTCGTGCCCGCGCCGCTCAGTGACGAGGAGACCGCCGAGGTGCAGCGGCTCGCCGTCGAGGCGTTCGAGGCCGCGTCCTGCGAAGGGCTGGTCCGGGCGGACTTCTTCCTCACCGAGGCGGGCCGGTTCGTGATCAATGAGATCAACACCATGCCCGGCTTCACGCCCATCTCCATGTACCCGCGCATGTGGCAGGAGTCCGGGGTCGACTACGCGGAACTCGTCGACCTTCTGATCCGGGCCGCGCTGCGCCGCTCCACCGGCCTGCGCTGAACCGGTCTCCCCGCACCCGGTGGCGGGTGCGGGGAGACCGGTTCGGCGGGCGGGCTAAGGGTTCCGGGTGAAGCGCGGCGGGACGGTCCGGGCGACCGGCCCCGCCAGATCCGTCAGCGGCCCCATGTCCGTGAACCGGTCCGACAGCGTCACCTCGACGTACGTCCTGCGGTACGTGGTGGTGAACCGGGCGCCGTCCTCCAGTTCCTCGGAGTACCAGTCCACCCCGTTCACCTCCACCCCGTCCGCCTGCTCACTCAGCAGCCCCGCGGGGCGCGGAACCCCGCAGCGCAGTACGATCGCGGCGTCCCCCCACCCGGCGGTCAGCTCGGAACGGGGCTCGGGATCCCGGCGGCTCTCACCGGCCACCGACTCCGGCAACGCCTTGTGCAGCGCCAGGCAGAGGGCCTTCTCCTCGGCGGGGGGAGCGGGAACCGTGACCGACGGGGCGGCGTCCGTGGAGGAGCAGCCCGCGGCGGCCAGCAGCACGACGGCGAAGGGCACGAACGGGAGCCGGCGGTGAGTCATCACCGGCCAAGCGTAGACGGGGGCTACAGGTGCACGACGGGGCAGGTGAGCGTACGGGTGATGCCGTCCACTTGCTGGACCTTGGCGACCACCATGCGGCCCAGTTCGTCGACGGTGTCGGCCTGGGCGCGCACGATCACGTCGTAGGGACCCGTCACGTCCTCGGCCTGGATCACTCCCGGGATCTTGGAGATGGTGTCGGCGACCGTCGACGCCTTGCCCACCTCGGTCTGAATGAGGATGTACGCCTGTACCACGGAACCTCCAGGGCGGCCACGAGGATCATGTGGGGAGAAGGGACGCCACGGTATCGCGTCGCCGCGGGCCGCGGGGAGACCCGCGCGTCCCGGGGCCTGCGCAGCGTGGCGTGCCGGGCACAGAAGTTGACGGCCGACGGGGCCTACTCGACGGTACCGACAGCGGTGACGGCTCGCGACCGCACGACGAACAGGTGGGCCGGGCCGTCCGGCGGCACCGCGGCGACGAAGGGCATGACGAGATGAAGGGCACTGTGGGCGAGCTGGGGGAGTTCGGGCTCATCAGGGAGCTCACCTCCAGGCTCACCTCCACCCCCGCGGTACGGCTCGGACCCGGCGACGACGCCGCGGTCGTGTCCGCACCCGACCGCAGGGTCGTGGCCAGCACCGACCTCCTGCTGGAGGGGCGCCACTTCCGGCGCGACTGGTCCACCGCCTACGACGTGGGCCGCAAGGCCGCCGCGCAGAACCTCGCCGACATCGCCGCCATGGGCGCCGTGCCGACCGCTCTGCTGCTCGGCCTCGTGGTCCCCGCCGATCTCCCGGTCACCTGGGCCACCGAGCTGATGGACGGCATCCGCGACGAGTGCCAGGTCGCCGGCGCGGCGGTCGTCGGCGGCGACGTCGTCCGCGGCGACACGATCACCCTGGCGATCACCGCCCTCGGCGATCTGCGCAACCACGACCCGGTGACCAGGGCCGGCGCGCAGCCCGGCGATGTCGTCGCCTACACGGGCTGGTTGGGCTGGTCCGCCGCCGGACACGCCGTGCTCTCCCGCGGGTTCCGCTCGCCGCGCGCGTTCGTCGAGGCGCACCGCCGCCCCGAACCGCCGTACCACGCGGGCCCGGCCGCCGCCGGACTCGGCGCCACGGCGATGACCGACGTCAGCGACGGTCTCGTCGCCGACCTCGGCCACATCGCCGAGGCCAGCAAGGTCCGCATCGACCTGCGCTCCGGTCTCATCGACATCCCCTCGCAGATGAACGACATCGGCCAGGCCGTCGGTGTCGACCCCCTCCAGTGGGTGCTCAGCGGCGGTGAGGACCACGCGATCGTCGCCACGTTCCCGCCGGACGCGAAGCTGCCCGCACGCTGGAAGGTGATCGGCGAGGTGCTCAACCCGTCGGCGCTGCCCCAGGTGACCGTCGACGGGGCGCCCTGGACCAGCAAGGGCGGCTGGGACCACTTCGGGGAGGGTACGTGACGCGGCAGGCACCGCCGCGGGTGCTCACCGTCGCCGGTTCCGACTCCGGTGGCGGCGCCGGGATCCAGGCGGATCTCAAGGCCATGCTCACCCTCGGTGTGCACGGGATGAGCGTCGTCACGGCGGTGACCGCGCAGAACTCCCTCGGGGTGCAGGGAGCCTGGGAACTGCCGGTCGAGGCGGTGCGGGCCCAGTACCGGAGCGTCGTGGACGACATCGGGGTCCAGGCCGTGAAGACCGGGATGCTCGCCTCGGCCGCACTCGTCGAGGCCGTCGCGGACCTGCTGGCCGGCACGGACGCCCCGGTGGTCGTCGACCCGGTCGGCGTCTCCAAGCACGGCGACTCCCTGCTCGCCGCCTCCGCACTCGAATCCGTCCGTACGAAGCTGCTGCCGACGGCCACGGTCGCGACCCCGAACCTCGACGAGGTCGTCCAGCTCACCGGCGTGCGCGTGGAGAGCGAGACCGATCTGCGCCGTGCGGCGGACGCGATGCTCGCCCTCGGGCCGCGCTGGGCGCTGATCAAGGGCGGCCACCTCGCAGGGGACGCGGTGGACCTGCTCACCGACGGCACCGCGGCCCACTGGCTGCGCGCCCCGCGGCACGACAACCGGCACACCCACGGCACCGGCTGCACCCTCGCCTCGGCCGTCGCGGCGGAGCTGGCCAAGGGACGGGACGTCCCCGGGGCCGTGACGGCCGCCAAGGCGTACGTGACGGGCGCGATCGCCGCGGGATTCGCGCTCGGCGGCGGGATCGGCCCCGTCGACCACGCCTGGGAACGGCACCGGCCGGGGGGGCGGGGGGGGGGGGCGGCCCCCCGGGGGCCCCCGCCCGGCCCGCCCGCGGCCCGGGCGGCCCGGCCCCGGGCGCCCCCCCCACCCCGCC